>NZ_BJBV01000005.1:0-232753 GCF_036245925.1 Shewanella sp. M-Br | reverse complement strand
AAGGCTGAGGGTATTAAAGATGGACTCGACAACGATGAAGGTGGTCATTTAATTGCCTCTATTTTCGATGGACCAGGTGAACAAATTAATTATGCTGCCATGGATGGGAACCTTAATAAGGGTGCCTGGAAGGCAATGGAGAATAAATGGGCAGAGGCCTTAAAGGAAGTTCCTCCAAAGAAAGTATCTGTTAGTATTGAGGCAATTTATGAAAACAATTCTAAGAGACCAGTTGCTTTTGATGTTACTTATTTTATTGATGGAAAGAAAAAGAGCGGTTCATTTATGAATCAACCCGGAGGTTAGATTTGGAAAGTGTTGATGAGATTTATATGGCTATAGCAAACCATTGTATAGAACAGATAGATGATAAATGGAATGCTATAAGGATTGAAACTGAGTTTTTTGAAACAGCGGCTGAGTTTGATATTTATTATGTCAATGATCTTGATGAGAAGATTGATCTATCTGCAGGGTATAAATTATTTAAATTGTATAAAGAGTTATATGCGATAACAACAGTGAATAAGAATAATAATTGGAATAGATCTGTTTTTACTTTAGAACCAACAGGTAAGTTTAATATTGACTTCGAATGGGATCAGCTGCTGGCCGACGAAATTGAACGCCTAAGTAAAGAATGAATAAGTTTTTTGATAATTTTTATACTTTCGCAGGGTTTGGCCCGGAGATAAAATCGGAACTACCATCCGAGGCTGTTTTACGGTCTTTTGAAGATAAGCTACCGGCTAGGCTGTTGGAATATTGGCAGGAATATGGTTTCTGTGGCTGGGGCGAGGGTATTTTTTGGACGGTGAATCCGGCAGATTACAGCGAAATTTTAGACTTATGGCTGGCAGGCACCCACTTTGTCGGCAAGGATAACTACTATGTTATAGGCCGCAGTGCCTTCGGCCGTTTGTATGTATGGGGCGAAACTTCAGGGCCAAGCCTCGATATTAACCCTTGTTATGGGATGATATTTCCAACGGATAAAAGCGAAGATTTGAAGAAAAGGGGAGCAGAACGCACCATAGATTTGTTTTTTGCAACGACCTCAAAAAATAGTCTGGAAGAAGAAGATACCGAAGGCAAACCTCTATTTGAGAGGGCTATGATCAAATTAGGGCCGTTAGAAGCCGATGAAACGTATGCTTTTGTACCTGCTTTGGCTCTCGGTGGAGCCCTAAAACTGGAAAACCTGCAAAAAGTAAAAGCTTTAGAACATCTCGCATTCTTGGCCGAACTGGGTGAGAAACAAGTAATGGCAGATATTGTTGCCCTCTCAAACGCTTTACATCGAGACAAATAGTTATTTGGCTTAAAAAGATGACACTTTCCATATCCAATAATCTTTTAAGCCAAAACGCTGGCTTGGCAGTCTAATGTATGGCCGTATAAAATACATCGGGCCCTATGGCACAAGTGAACTTCTCCTCACATTCACATCAAAATGGTTCCTTCAGTTGTTAATCTTGACTGCATGAACGCAGTTATAGTTACAGTGCTCGCCATCAGTTAGTTTAGTTGCATGACAGCCAAACGGGGCAGTTGGATTATGAATACAATACGTTAGATCAATAAATTCAAAAGCGTCATTACACTGAACCGAGTCAAAATGAAGCTTATCACTGAGATTCGGCATTGGGGCTAGGCTAATTTTCTGTTACGTTTTCGGTAAATGTCTTAAAAATATTAATGCCCTTCATCAATTATCTTTCTAGCACTGGCAAGAATTAACAATTTGATAAAGTTTATAGCTTCTCGTGTACACGATACAGGTTATTAGGATATCAATTGAGATGTTTTACGGTGTTCAGTTCTGATGTTGATATATCTATCATAATAAGAAAAAACATGACATGGGTATCTCACATGTCATGTTTTTTACAAATGATTCGACTTGGTTATTCTTGAGGTAGTCGTATACCTTCCTTACCTTCTGATAAATTTTGAGTACTTTATTTTTTCTTCAAAACTAAGGTCTTGTACTTTTTTTATCTCAAGCTCAGCGGGTGTTTTGTTGTTACATGAACTGATGAATTTGATAGGCATATCATGAAAGAAGGTTATTTCTTTAGTGCCAGTATTATGACCGAAACCTAAAATTGTTGATGCTGCTAATGTTGAAGCGTTTAGCACGATAAAGTCTTTAGTTACTTGGCTTGGACTAGAAATATTGACTTGTTCCCCTAATTCTAGATTCTCTTTGGTTCCTCCCCAGTAAAAAATGTGTACATTTGGAATTTCGATTACGTAGTTGAAATCTGAAGTAAACGAGCCTGTTTCAGTCCATGCGGTCGATAATGCATAGGGTTGACCTGATGATCTTAGAAATTGTGCATAGGCTGCTACTTTCTTATCTACCGTAAATCCGACTTGACGTGATACTTCTTGTTTTAGTTTATTCCATAATGATAATGGTGTGTTTACTGGCCAAGGCTGGTATAAGGTCATTCCACTTATTAAGCGAATACTCGGTTCAGGCCACCATGCACTTTTCTCTCCACGGTATACTGTCAGTGTTGTTGGCATTTTTGTTCCTTTTTAAGATAAGTCATAGTATCGATTTGAATACTAATGATAATGAGGGCGAGCATATGAACCAGAGTTATATTTTCTATGGTAGATAGGTGGTTTATGATGAGATTTATTCTTAAAATAAGGTACATGACTAGATTAGTGATTCTAGCCATGTACCAGATTAAAAATATGATTTCTATTATAAATTATCCATAGCTTGTCGTGCACTTTTATAAAGTGCGCCAATTGTTTTATCTAAAACCCACTTTATAAATCTATATGATAATTCTGTTATTTCAGTCACAACTTGCCCTGCAAATACAAGCATGTGCCCTAGTAAACCTTTAGTTTGTTCTCCAAACTTAACTGAGGCTTTAGCAATACCTTCAAGCGCTCTTGCTAGCAAATCATAAAAGGTAAGGCCTGTACCAATAGTTGCTTGTCCCATGACAGCTGCATAATATCCTGCATCTTTGAGAAGGGTAATTAAGCCTGCACTGATTCTATCGGCCCAATAGCCAGAAAATGATGCTTGATAGCGATTTTGATAATCTAATCTTACCGTCGCTAAATTGAGTGAAGATTTTTGTTGTAGATTCCTCCAGCTACTGCTGTTTGCGGTATTAAGATACCCAGGGTTAGCAGAGGTTGACATTTTATGTGCTTCAGGGCGAATACCATCACCAGAGGCGAGTAATATTTCTGAACCTTGATAAGGTGCATGGACATAAGGCCAGAGTGGAACCATAGGAACTGGATCTGATGCATGAGTACAACGAAAAATCTTATCTATAGAGTTGGTACTTTTAATAGAGAAACTATCCAATCCAACTCTAGGAGCACCAAAGGAATAAAGAAAGACTTTATTTTTATAGCGATGCTTAACCCAATCTGCAGTCAAATGTGCAAGTGCTCCACCAAGACTGTGACCAACACAATGGACAATTCCTGAAGATGATTTTGACAGCAGAGGGGTTAATGTACTTTCAAGTGCAGGTTTAATGCTCTGAAATGTTTTGTTGAAACCTGCATGGATCAAAGCATTATTATCTGCGACGGTTAGACCAAAGTGTCCATCAGTTATTGCATCTTCTAGTCCGTCAGTGCCTCTTATAGAAATGACATGGTCATCTTTGAACTGTTCTTTACCTGTGCCAACAATTGCAAAACCTGTTTTTCGATTTAATAATCGAGAGAATATGCTTCCAGAAACCCCTTTAATGGGACCGTTTGAAAGATCAAAAGAAAAGTTTCTTTCAACATCTGGGGAGTTTAAAGTATATCGACCATTAATGGGGTCTTTAATGTCGTAGGCTAAAGAGGCTAATTGTACTGCTATTTTGGGTGGCAGTGTTGGCATAGTAAATTCCTTTTAATAACGTTTTCCGATGGGGATAACTAAATCGGTTGTTCATTTACAAAGTGACAGATAGATTTAACTGGATACGGAAAGTCTGGATGCTCATCATTCGTAAGGTAATAACTCATTTCAGGAGAAGTTAACTCACAAACAAGATTGTTAAGTATTTCACTAAATTTCTTAATAGGTTTGACGCTGTCTGTCGTTGTTAACCAAAGCAGATAATCAGCATTGTTATAGTAAGCAAAAATAGCTTGCCTATTTCTTGTTTCATCTAACATTTTCCCAGGACGACGAGAGCGAATATTAATGTCTGGAAAATGAAACTTGCCTTCTTTGTCTGTTACTGTTTTATCAATATACACTTTGTCGTAATTGAGATTTCGCTCCACAGTGATACCCTCAACAGGTAAACCGTTTAAGGTTATGGCACCATGTACTTCAGGGGACAGGTGTACATCGTATTTCTTTAGAAAATCAAACATGTCTGCAATTACCTGTGTAGATATAAAAATAATAATAGTGCTGGCAATGACTCTGAATATAAATTTTCCGCGTTGACCAATGCTCTTCTTTGACGAAAACTCATTCATTTTTAATGTCTTATGCTTGAAAGAAAACTATGCGAAATCAATTCACAATTCTGAAAATAAGATAAAATATTAGAGTAAGAGAATCGATGGTACAACAGTACTAAAGTGCTATATTTTGGTTGTTACTAATGTTGTGTAAGTGTTGATAAATGAGAGGTGGAGTTTGGTTGGTTTTGGTGTTTCCGATTAAAGTTTGATGGTGCTAGTTTAATGGTAAATTAACTTTTATGTTCATGATGAAGTCATCCAAAAGTGATAGCATCAGAGATTATGTTCTTATTAGAAAGGATACCTATGTTTGTTGTTTCGCTCACCTATAAAAAAACGATTGCCGAAGTGGAGTTACATTTAGCCGCGCACATTGCCTACCTTGATGAGAATTATGCTGTAGGGACTTTTATTGCCTCGGGTCGCAAGGTGCCTCGAACCGGCGGCGTTATCCTCGCTATGGCTGATAGTCGTGCGGCGCTAGAGGCTATTTTGCAGCAAGATCCGTTCTGCATTGCCGATGTTGCCGAGTTTGAGGTAATAGAGTTTGTGCCGACTAAAACTGCGCCCGGATTAGAGCAGTTAATTGAAGTGATTTAATGACCTTTTAAGGCTGTCGTAAAGACTGATATCGACAGGTTTGATTTCATCGCTAGATTTCGTAGCTTGAGCGGAAGGTGCCTAGTGGCTGAGATTAGTGCGATTGAATCCGTTGAACTAGAAAATTGGGACGCGATAAGTAGGATTTAATGGATCAAATTTGGACTGAATTACAACAGGCTAAGGTTTTTAAAACCTTTTATGATACTGGTGAAAGCGTACATTTCTACCATGCCAATGGTTTTCCATTAGGTGTTTATGCGCCTTTATTGGCCAAGTTGCAGCAAGCCTTTAGCCTTAATGCACTCGAGTTAAGGCCGACATGGCCCGATGTAGGTTTGCCGCCTAAGCGCCGAGATTGGCAGCTATATGCCGATGATTTGATCTTGCATATTGAGCTGCATTGCAGTGCGCCAATTGTGGGAATGGGTCATTCGATGGGAGCAACCAGTACCATTCTTGCCGCTAACAAAAGACCCGATTTGTTTAAAGCACTGATACTTATTGAACCTGCAATGGTGTCGCGCCCTATCGCTTGGTTTGCCAAGTTAATGCCTAAATCATTAATGAATTTGACCGCGCCCGCCAAAAACACCTTAAAGAAGCGCGATGCGTGGGAAAGTCGTGAGCATTTCCTTGAATATTGCAAAATGAGTAAGTTATACAAACGCTTTGATGATGAGGCTTTTGCCGCCTTAGCCCAATTCGGGGTTTATCAACACAATGATGGCCAATTCACGTTGAAGTTTCCTAAACGATGGGAAGCGCATAACTACACTCAACCGCCGAATGTATTATCGATATTGAAGCAGATAAAGCTTCCCTGCGTCGCCATCCGAGGGAAACCGTCAGTGTTCTTTTCTGAAGCGACCTGGCTGCGCTGGCAACAGCTCACGCCGGATACGGTATTTTTAGAAGATAAGCGATATGGACATCTGCTGCCATTAGAAGACCCATCTGCCTGCTTAACCCTTATACATCAAGGACTCAGTGAACTGAATAGCAAACGGGTGAAATAAGTGAATTTCAGATGCACTAAGAATGAAAGGGCACTCAGAAAACGGCTTAATTTAAGATCGCACTGACGCTAGCTAAACACGAGCGCTAGATTTCAAGCTAATGATTATCCAAACTGATCAGTATGAGCGGTATCGAACGCTATATTCAACAGTGATATTTAGAGATCGATGCGAAGGGCGTCGGGCCCTCGTTGGATCGGGCCAAAGCCCGTTTTTTAGCACTGGCTTGGTGAATTTATCCGATATTCTGCGACCTAGTTTGGTATTATGCCGTTTTCTCTCTTGAAACCTTACGCAGGTTTCCGCTGCGCGAGTCCTGCTTTTTATGTCTATTCAAACGCTGTTATCGACGGCTCTGGCGAAACGCCATGATTTTTTACAACAAGCAGAACAGGATCAAACCGATTGTTTTCGGGTGTTCTATGGGACAGTCGAAGGCGTCAGTGGCTTGAATGTCGATCGCTACGGCGATGTTTGGTTAGTGCAGAGTTTTCATCAGACCTTAACCGACGAAGAGTTGGTTGATGTCGGCACTGTTTTGTTACAACAGGCCGATTTGCCGATAGTGTATAACGATCGTTCATTAGGCCATTCCCGTGTATTGAATGCCTTATCACCCGCACTGACAGAGATCGCGAGTTCTGAGCGAGTAATGCAGGAAAATGGCATCAAGTTCAGCACTAAACTGCGCCACGAAGGACAAGATCCGCTGTTATTCCTTGATATGCGTGTTGGCCGCGAATATGTGCGGGCACACAGCCAAGATAAAACCGTGCTGAATTTGTTTTCCTACACCTGCGGCATTGGTACTGCGGCAGCCATCGGCGGCGCGACTCAGGTGATGAATGTTGATTTTTCTTCCTTTGCTTTAGCGACGGGCAAAGCGAATGCGGCGTTAAATCAGGTGTCGAATGTATGTGAGTTTGTGCAGAGTGATGCGTTTCCGGCATTGCGCCAATTGGCAGGCTTGAGTGTGGGAGGGCGTCGCAATCAAAAATTACCGAGTTATCCCAAATTGGCGCAAACCCAGTTTGATCTGGTGTTCCTCGATCCGCCGCGTTATGCCAAGAGTGCTTTTGGTATTGTCGATTTGGTCAATGATTATCAAGGTTTGTTTAAGCCCGCATTAATGGCGACCAAAGTCGGTGGCACTATCGTTTGCTGTAACAATGTGGCGAAAGTCGAGCGCCAAGCATGGTTCGACAGTTTAGTGCGCTGCGTTGAAAAACAAGGCCGTACAGTCACTATGTACACTTGGCTAGATCCCCATGAGGATTTCCCTTCGTTCGATGACAATCATCCACTTAAAATAGTAGCACTGACATTAAGTTAACTATACAAACGGCATAGTGATAAGAACCACATAGCGATATCAACAAGCAGGGCACCCGATTCGGTGCCCTTTTTATTTGTCCATTTATGTGCCGCTAGATGGGTTGCAAGTGGAAGGCAATCGCGACGCGGTTCCAGCCATTAATGGCAATGATTAAGCTGGTGAGGTCGACAATTTCTTTCTCGGAATAATGCTCTGCAAGCGCCGCATATTGACTGTCATGCACGGGGGCAGTAGCAACTTGGGTTAAGATTTCTGTCCAGAGCAGCGCTGCACGTTCCCGTTCATTAAAGATTCCATCGACCTCCTGCCAAGCGGCAAGTAAATCTAAACGTAGTTGTTCTTCACCGTCACTTCTGGCTTCCTCGGCGTGCATTCGCTGACAAAACGCGCAGCCATTGAGTTGCGATGCTCTAAGCTTGACTAAATGCACCAGTAATGGCGAAAAGTGGGAGTCACCGGCCGCTTTGTCTAAGCTGAGCAATGCGTTAGCAAGTACGGGTTGTAGCTGGTAAATTCGCTGGAGTGGTATACGTTCTGACATAAATGCCTCCTATAAGCTGAGGCTTTAATCTAAGCGGTTAGCGCTATGTAGGATTGGAGATTTGCGACATTTTACGCTTTTTGTATTGTCCTGGAGTTTGCTGTGTCACCCGTACAAAGTGTTGATGTAGATGGGCTTGATCGTAAAATCCGCAATCGAATGCGACCTGCACTAGGCTGAGGTTAGGTGATTGGCTGAGTAAGTTTCGGGCGATTTTGACTCGGTTTAATTGCAGTAACTGCGCGGGTGACAATCCGGTTTCTTGTTTAAATCTTCGTTCAAACTGACGGCGACTTAAGGGAAGTTGCTTATAGAAATCCTCTAAACTGGCTTGGGTTTGAATAAGCTTTGGTAAATTCGCCTGCCCTAAGCCAACCATAGCGCTTTTATGTCGAGTTAACACCGCACCAAATTGCTGCTGGGAGAGTTGCAACAACCAGCGCTCAAGTAGGGCGATGCGTTGGGCTGGCTGATTGGTTTCCGCCAGTTGCGATAACAGTTGCTTCAATCCCATTAGTTGTAATTGTGTCGCATCAATAGTCGTCACTGATGCGGCAGACAGAATATCTTGCAGTTCAATGCCGAGTAAATGAAATGCGCCGCCGGGGTGAAAGCGAACTGTCATCAGCTCGATTCCTGGCAAAAAGGCGTGGGAATGTATGCTTTGACCACAGTGAAATAACACTTGAGGCTCTTCGCCGTTGAGCGTTTGAGTTGGCGTTTGGAAATAGAAATGCAGGCTAGTGCCGCCGTCTGGATAAAATGTCTGCTCAATGCTCTGCGGTAAATCAGTCGCTACGCGCAAATGAAAATAGCGCTGCACCCAAGGGCGAAGTGGCGCTAAGGGTTTAAAATGGCTAAAGCCTAAGTGCGCGAGTTCAGTTTCGAAACGTTTAAAGCTGCGCATTTCTAATAAATTTGCCCGATATCGCAAGCTGAGCACCATAAGCAAGTAAAGGAAGGTCAGATTAATCTAACTGAGCTGAGGCATTTTTGCACCTGTGTTGCTTGTACGCATTTGCCTTGTACTGGCATGGTCTGTCTACAATTATGGTGAGTTTGCGAGGGCATTTATAGCCTGTTTATTCGATTTATACCGATTTGTCGGTCAATGGGCACGAACTGAATTTACGCCAACATCAACTAAGACGCTTCAAGGGGAGATTAACTTTTACGTTTTGTATTGGGATAAACAGGTGCTATCTGGCAATAAAAAGTCACCAAGGACAAGGTACATCCTTGGTGACTTTCTGTTGTTTACTCTGTATTTTTACACTCGCTCAAACACTCGCTCAAACACTCGCTCAAACACTCAGTTAACGCGCTAACGTTAACATGCTGAATTTAAAGAGTTAAACCTAAAGTGCTGAATTTAAAGTACTAAACCTAAAGCACTTTGAACCTTATTGCCGTGCCGCCACTGCTGGCGAGTGCGAGGTTTAGGCTATCTTTAGCACTTACCTCTTTGGTTTCAATCACATAATCATAGGGATTGGTTTTCCAATCGGCTTTTGCGCCATCGCGGTAAATTTGTGCTTGATAACGTTTATTCGGGGAGAGGAAATCCAGTTTGACCGTGACCTTGCGTGCGGCTTCATCCGTGAGTGCGCCTAAGTACCAATCACCTTGATCCTTCGCTTGGCGAGCAAAGACCACATAGTCACCGACTTCACCGGCCAGCGCGACACTTTGATACCAATCTGTGGGCACATCGCGGATAAATTGGAAGGCATCTAAGTGCTTTTCATAATTGCGCGGCAGATCCGCTGCCATTTGGATTGGACTATAGAGCACAACGTACAAGGCGAGCTGTTTGGTCAACGTGGTCTGCACACGATTTTCTGCATCCAACCCTTTGGGCGCTAAGTCAAAAATCCCCGGAGTAAAGTCCATTGGACCCGCAAGCATGCGGGTAAAGGGTAACATGGCCGTGTGTTCAGGGTTGTTTGGTGGGCTACCCCAAGCATTGTATTCTTGGCCACGGGCACCTTCGCGGGAGATCCAGTTTGGATAGGTTCGGCGCAGGCCTGTGTCTTTAATCGGCTCGTGGGTATTGATACTGATATGGTGTTTCGCAGCCTCGGTGACATTGTGCAAATACTCACCGACCATAAACTGGCCGTCGTGCCACTCGTGACGGGTAATGCCTTTGTCATCTATGCGCTTGATTTGGCCACCATCGGCGACATAGCCCGTCTTGACTTGAGTAACACCATGCTGCTCATACAGGGCGAAGGCATCAGCCATTTGATCGCGATAATGCGTGACTGAACCTGCGGTTTCATGGTGGCCGATTAAACGTACACCTTGCTTTGCTCCGTAGGCTGTGATGGCGGGCAGATCGAAATCAGCATAGGCCTTGGTAAAGCTAAATTGATCGCCGTTGTGGAACCAGTCGCCGTCCCAACCTTCATTCCAACCTTCTACTAGTACGCCATCAAACTGATATTTAGCGGCGAAATCCATATAACGCTTTGTTTCACTGGTGGTTGCGCCATGGGTTGGGCCCGAGCCCCAGGTATTTTCGTTTAAGTGCATTCCCCACCAAATACCGACGTATTTCCCTGGTTTTACCCAAGTAACATCGCCGAGTTTATTGGGTTCATTGAGGTTTAGGATGAGGTGCGAATTGAGTAGCCCAGTTGCTTTGTCGGCAATTTGAATGGTGCGCCATGGCGTATAAAAACCCACTTGGGTTTTGACGCGAATACCGTCGGACCAAGGCGTGAGATCCGCCTTTAGTTTGCCATCGCGCTGTTGATCTAAGGTCATGGCGGCAAAGTCCACCAAGGCGGCTTCGTGGATACTTAAGTGCGTACCGTCTGCGAGTTTAAAGGTGAAGGGGGTATGGGCTCTATCGACGTCTTTAAGCGCTGTGGTGCGATATAAATATTCGTAGCGATTCCAGCCGCGGGCAGGGATCCACCATGCTGTAGCTTTATCGCTTTTGCCGACATTGAACTCGGTTAACTCGTCAGTGATTAATAGCGGCGAATTGGCGGGCAGGGCAGCTTGTGGGGCTAAGTGATAGCGAAAGCCAATCCCATAGTCAAAGGCTTTAAATTCGATTTCGAGTTGCACCTTGCCATTACTTAATACTGCAGTCAGTTGATTGTGCTGATCGCGGATCCATTCCTGTTCGCCCCAAGGTTGTTGCCACTTGTCATCAGCACTTTTTTTCTCGCTGCTTTTTATCTGTAATCCTTGACCGAGTTCGCCAAGGGATTGAAAAACTAAGCCTAAGCGGCTCGGTTCTATGACTGTTTTGCCGTGAAAATCGATTTTATATTCGGGGCGGCCTGTATCGTCACTCAAGCTGATTTGAATTTGTTGGTTGGGTGAGCTGACGGTAACGGTTTTAGCAAATACGTTGGCACTAAAAAGACTCGTAACTGCAAGGGCGATAAGTGAATGGCTTAATCGCGCTTGCGATCGCTTTTGGCGTGATGAGCTCTGGCGAGCGTGACTCTTTGTTAAGTGACGGCCAGTAAACTGAATAGGGTTGGTCTTGATGAACATTCCTTGATCCTTGTTTTTATAATGAATGTGACTCACAGCATACTAGTGGCGATGGCTTTTTAACCGCAACGGCCTGCATACGTATTCACCACATTAAGGCGTGACGTAACAGACGTGACGAGAAGTATTGCGAGGGCACGAACAAAAGATGTGGTTTGCTTTTGACTCGGGTAATATGCGCGCTTTCTTTTTGCTTAAAAATGCAATTTAGCGTGGGATTTACAGTGGGATTTATAGTATTTTGAGCCGCAGCAGTAAGGTCAAACCGTGAAAATTAGCCAACGTTTACAACAGATAAACAGCATGATCAGTGGCCATTACGATCATATTTGGGATTGCTGCTGCGATCATGGTTTGCTCGGTATGCTGTTGCTAGAAAGGAGCGCTGCCCGCCATGTACACTTTGTCGATTGTGTGCCTTCGCTGATGCAGGCGCTTGAACTGCGTTTGCAGCGTTTCTTCCCCGCTGACATATCAGGCCTTAATCCACACTTAGACCTCCACTCAGACCCACACTTAAACCTAGACATGGACCCAAATTTAAGTCGTCATACTCAGTGGCAAGTGCATTGCCTTGATGTTGCGGCTTTACCGCTCGCGCAAACCAGTGACAAAGATAAACAGTTGATTATCATCGCTGGTGTGGGCGGTGAACTGCTGGTGGACTTAGTGAAGGCAATTCTAGCCAAGCACCCACAGCGGCACCTCGAATTTATTTTGTGTCCCGTGCATCATAATTATTATGTCAGGCAATCACTCACTGCCTTAGGGTTAGGGCTGAAGTCGGAACACTTATTGGAAGAGAATCAACGTTTCTACGAAATCCTCCATGTCAGTACAATCGCGGCTCCAAATGGTCGGCCTATCAGTGCTACGGGTTCGTTAATGTGGCAGATGCTAGATGAAGCAAGTTTGCCGCGAGCGCAGCGTTATCTGTCGCAGGTGATTGGTCATTACCAACGCATGCCCACGCATAAGCAAACACCAGAGATTATTGATGCTTATCAGCAGCAATTGGCCCAGCTCTTGAGTGAGCATAGTGAGTTTGAATGCTCTTGAGCATTTTTGCCGTTTAGGCATTACGTGAGCACTAAAGATGAGAATCAGGCGAAAGAGATGATGCATCGCGATCTTAACATCATGTGTAAAACGATTTTAGTTTAACCCGTTAATAATCAAGAGTCTAATCGCTAAAACCTATTAATCACTCGAACGGGACTGAGTGTGATTATTGCCTCTGCTACAGTTTTTGATCTGCATTTGGCACATTTTCGTTTATGCTGCGACTCCTTTTCGGCAAATGGCTAAGACTATGCGTTTATTGAGAACCACCCAAGATCCAGCGGTTAACCTACAGACGGCACGCGTTTTTTATCGCAGAGCTGCCCGCGCGATAGTGTTATCGGGTGAAGACATTTTGCTGCTGTATACCCAAAAATATCGCGATTACAGCTTACCCGGCGGCGGGATTGACGACGGCGAGAGCCTCGAGGATGGACTGATCCGCGAGCTACAGGAAGAAACCGGCGCCCTAGACATTCAAGTGTTAGCCCCCTTTGGTCGTTACGAAGAGTTTCGGCCTTGGTATCGTGAAGGGGCGAACGTAGTGCACATGGAGTCATTCTGTTACGTGTGCCGTATCGACACCTCACTGGGCGAGCGTGGTTTAGGTGAGACTCGATTAGAAGCCCATGAGATAAAAAATGGCATGCGGCCTGAATGGCTTAATATTCATCAAGCTATCGCTCATAACGAAGATATTCAGCGTAATCATCCCCATAAAGGCCAATCAATAGAGCGTGAAACTTTTCTGCTAAAACAGATAGTGTTGGAATGTTTGTAAGTTATATCACTTTCAAATCATGTGTTTAATATATGATTTTATTTCACACATAACTGAGTGAGCAGGGTTTGGTTAGCGATTAAACGTCGTTATTTCAACCTGATCTTTTAAGCTGATACTGCTTCGAGCCTGTGGCTGACAACAGTAGATGTTTAATGCTATTTCTCATTCTTTTGCCGCAGCAAGGAAGGCAATGCAGATTATTTTATTGACCCACGAACGCGAGTTAAGCCGCAAAACAAATACTGGTCAACTCGCGTTAGCCGCATTCCCTGAAGAGGTGAAAAGTATCGTCTGGTCGAGAACGGCACCTGATAACGATTTAGTGGCTATGCTGGCATCGCAGCAGGCTAAACTGTTGTTTCCAGCAAGTGAAACTGAGCCCGCTTTGCCCACTGAACATAACTACTTAGATACGGATTTAGCTGAGCCAGTGCTCTCGAATGCACAAATGTTGTTAGCGGCAGCACAATCTACAGTGATAGCAGAACAGCGAATGCCGAGCCAAGTGGTGATTTTAGATGCAACCTGGCAGGAGGCACGTAAGATGCTGCGCCAGAGCCCCTATCTGAAAACGGCTGCACGAGTCAGTTTGCCACCACTTATGCCTGAATCCGCTTTTATATTGCGGCGTAATCAACAAGAAGGGGGCTTGTGTACCGCAGAATGTATTATTGCGCTTTGGCGCCAGTGTGGCAGAGCAGAACAAGCGACGCTATTAGCGTCGCTGTTTACTGAATTGAATAGCCGTACTTGATTGCGATGTTCGAGAGAACGTTTGAGGAAGTGCATGAATAGATAATTAACGACTTTTAGCTTTGACCCTTATATAAACCACCGTCAGTTGAATCACCATCTGTTAAGTCATAGTCATTTAAATCAGAGCCAGTTAAATCACCATCAGTTAAATCATAGTCATTTAAATAACAGTCAGATAAATACACAGAAAGTGACTCATGGCACCGCCAAGCACGAACAAATGCCAAATGGCATGGTTAAATGGAATGCGTTTCCCGACGTAGAACACAACACCTAAAGTGTAAAATAATCCGCCTAAGATCAATAGATTAAAACCTAACTCCGACATGGCCGCCGTTAAATCGCCCATCACAGTGACACATAGCCAACCCATGGCGAGATACAAGACTAAGCTTAACTTTTTGAATTTGTGAATAAATAGCGTCTTAAATAGGACCCCACCAATCGCAAGCGACCAAATCGCTGTTAAAATCACTATCGATTGCGTCCCCTGTAGGCTTATCAGCATCAAAGGTGTGTAAGTTCCTGCAATCAAGCAGTAAATTGCGCAGTGATCGGCGATCTTAAGTTTATGTTTCCAGCCTGAATGGCTAACGCTGTGGTATAAGGTCGAGCATAGAAAAAGCACTATGATGCTCGCACCATAAATGGCAACGCCTGTTAGTTGAATTGGCGTTAGATGATCTTGCCCTTTGAGTAACATCAGTACCAATGCCACTATGCCTGCGATGACGCCTAAGCCATGGGATACGCTATTAGCGATCTCTTCTTTAATACTATACGGCCCAGACTTAGCAGGGTTTTTAGCTGGGTTTTGTTGTTCGATAACACTTTGACTCGACATGGTAGATACACACTCGCAAACGATAATGACTGAGTCTATCAGTTAGGAAAATAAATCACCATATTTAAGCGTACACTTGTAAGCTTAAATTTCATGATTGGCTTCTATTGTTTTCACCTTTTATCTTTTTTACGCCGTCTTGTATTCCCGTCAGCGTATCGCATTGATGATGTTATCCGCTTTAAGACGTAAGAGTTAGCAAGCATTTTCCCATCAATTTAGCGCGATTGTGATCTCAATTCCCAGCCTTATTTGTCTCAACTGACAAGTGTCTTACTAAGCATTAGCGTAAGCACTGCGCTTGTAACGTGTTGCATTCGCGTTGAACTTTACCCTGTTTGCCTCCTCTAATCTGCGTTGAGCACTCGCAAGTAAATGCAATCATTGGATAATTCGTTTTCAATATTCACCAACCTGATATTGGATTGATATTGAATTAGAGTGCAATCGTTCCACGTTAAGCGTCATTGAAATCAATGGATACTATACAAAACCTAAGGATGGATTTTGCCTTTTCAACATCAACCCAAGGCCGCGCCTTTATTGACAGCATCTCCTACAGCGATAGCGATTGGAGATGATGCTGATAGTGCTTTGCTGATTTCGGTCACATCGCCAGAAGGTGAGACTTTTATCGCATTTGATCATCAGCTCGGTGAACTGGATGCTGCTCAAACGCCTGTTTTTACCACTAATGCGGAGCCATTAGCGTTCAATAGCGGTGCAGGCTTTTTAGTCACTGAGCATGACACCCAAGCTATAGACCAAGAGCAAGCCCAAGATTTGGTACTGCAAGAAATCCGTGCTGAACATCAAGATCAAGATAAATTGGTTTCTGAATCTGAATCCAAACCTGAACTGTCTAGGACGATACAAACTAGTGTTCAGGGATTGGGGACGGGATCCGTTTTGCGTGCTCGTCAGCCGTATTTCAAAGGATTCAGTTTGTTATTTTTTGTGCTCTTAGTGCATGCGTGTTTATTTTTACTTATCTGCATTTTGTGGCGCCCGCAGTTAAATCCCTTTGGATTGAAGGAAATAGAAAGCCGTGGCCCTAAAGTGACAGCGATCAAGGCTTACTTTATTTATGCTCCCGCGGTAGAGAAAGCTGAAACCTCGGAGTCCGAAACTGAGATCAAGGCCGAGGATAAGACTGAAGCGACAAGTTTAGTTGAGCCTATACCAGTTCCCACACCTCCAACTCAAGTTAAGCCTCTGCCAATACTTGATAAGGTCATGCCTGAAACAATAGCACCTGAAAAGGCCGTCTCTGAAAAAGTGGAAGCGGAAAAAGTAGAGCAGGGAAAAGTGAAGCCAGATACGGTTAAACCGGACATCAATCAATCGAACCAATCTCAATCAAAGAGAACTCAATCAAGTGCCCAAAGTGAAGTACAGCCCGCTGAAGTGACGGCAAAAAAACAACTAATACGCTTGATACCACAGAATTAAAGCCGCAGCTTGGCGCTAAGAGCTCGCCTGCAGCAGAAGGTGAGAGCACAATAGCGACAAGCTCAAGCATGAGTTTATTCACCCAGCAATATTTTGAACGTCAGCGCGAGCAAGCGCTCGATGCTCTCGTCATTGAACAGGCCGATAAGTTCACCCGGAAATCGAATATGAGTGAAATGAGCCCAGAGATGGAGGTGCTATTTGTCCCTAATGCTGATGATTTCGGTGGCACAACGAGTCTAGATTTACCCTTAGACCCAAATCGTATTGTGCGTAAAGGGGATACTTGTTATCGCGTGGTACAAGTCGGCACTCAAGTTAATCCTAACGCCGAAAATTTAGGTTTTCCCATTAACTGCAGTGGCAAAAAAATCAATCAAGCTATTGATGATGCCATTCAATCTCGATTAAACAAAATGATGCACAAACCCCATAAATAGTGACTTTCTTTTATGATTTATTTTCATTCTAATTATAGTCTTTTTAGTTTAATTTTATTTAATCAATTAAAAACAATTAATTATGAATCTTTATTTTGGATTGGTGGTTAAGATTTTTAATTGCTTTTTCCCTTGTTTGTTGCTGCCGCTTCTGTCTATACTGCGCACTCATCTTGTCGGAGTGCCTCTTGGCTGAGACCGTTTATTCGGGATCCGTTGAACCTGATCAGGTTAAAACCTGCGAAGGAAACAAGCGTAATAACACATATTAAATCGCCAAAATAGACGGCTTGAACACCTGTTAACTCAGCAGTGTTTTAAGACTTAATGTTAGATTTAATTGTTATTGAGCAGGGTAACTCAATTTTCGAAGCCAGTGTTGGCCACAAAAATTGATTGCCGTGTCCAGCTATCAACAACTCAATTCTCCAGACAAGCAACTCCATTTTTTAACGTGAGATTGCTTATGTCCAGTTCAAACCAAAACCCAGCTGTAGCTGCCAATTCGATAGAAATCACAGCGCCAGATTCGACAATCCCTAATAAATCGACAGTGCCTAATAAATCGGCTGAGTCTAGTCAATCAATCGTGCCTAAGGCGCCGAGTCGCCGCGAAACCCGCGCGCAGGCCCAAGCCTTTATCGATACGTTAGCGCCGCTGCAACATCCTAATTCACAAAAGATTTATCTCGAAGGTTCAAGTGCCGATATTCGCGTTGGCATGCGGCAAATCCTGCAGACTGACACCCTTGTCGGCGGTACAGATGATGCGCCTATCATGGAAAAAAATCCGCCAATCCGCGTGTATGATTGCGCTGGACCTTATTCCGATCCTGAGGCCGATATCAATGTGCGTCTAGGCCTTGGAAAATTAAGACAAAACTGGATCCTAGCCCGCAACGATACAGAGCAATTACCCTGCGCGACCTCAGACTTTACCCAACAAAGACTCGCCGATGATGGTTTAGACCATCTGCGTTTTGAGGCGGGCTCGAGTGCAATTGTCCGTCCACGCAGAGCGCTGCAGGGTAAACGAGTCAGCCAATTACACTATGCCCGTCAAGGGATTATCACTCCCGAAATGGAATATGTGGCGATCCGCGAGAACATGGCACTTGCGCAAGTACAGGATGAAATCCTCAATCGTAAAGCCAAGGGCGAAGCTTTTGGTGCCTTAGTCGGCGAACCGATTACCGCCGAATTTGTCCGCGCTGAAGTCGCCCGTGGCCGCGCGATTATTCCGCTGAATATTAACCATCCCGAAGCCGAACCTATGATCATAGGGCGTAACTTTTTGGTGAAAGTGAACGCCAATATCGGTAATTCTGCGGTGACCTCTTCCATCGAGGAAGAAGTGGAAAAGCTCGTCTGGTCAACCCGTTGGGGCGCAGATACGGTCATGGATTTATCCACGGGGCGTTATATCCACGAGACCCGCGAGTGGATCATCCGCAACTCGCCAGTGCCCATTGGCACAGTGCCGATTTATCAAGCGCTGGAGAAAGTGAACGGCGTGGCAGAGGATTTAACCTGGGAAGTGTTCCGCGATACCTTGATTGAACAAGCGGAACAAGGTGTTGATTACTTTACTATTCATGCTGGTGTGCTGCTGCGTTACGTGCCGATGACGGCTAAACGCGTTACTGGGATCGTTTCCCGCGGCGGTTCAATTATGGCCAAATGGTGCCTGAGTCACCACAAGGAAAACTTCCTCTACAGCCATTTTCGTGAAATCTGTGAGCTTTGCGTTGCCTACGATGTATCCCTGTCTTTAGGTGATGGTATGCGTCCAGGCTCAATTGCCGACGCCAATGATGCCGCCCAGTTTGCAGAGCTTGAAACCTTAGGTGAGCTAGTCAAAATCGCATGGGAATACGACGTACAAACCATTATCGAAGGGCCGGGACATATCCCGATGCAGCTCATTAAAGAGAACATGGACAAGCAGTTAGCTCACTGCGATGAAGCGCCGTTTTACACGCTTGGCCCGCAAATCACCGATATCGCACCTGGGTATGATCATTTTACCTCCGGCATAGGTGCGGCCATGATCGCTTGGTACGGCTGCGCTATGTTGTGTTATGTCACGCCAAAAGAACACTTAGGATTACCGAATAAACAAGATGTTAAGCAAGGTTTGATTGCTTATAAGATTGCTGCCCACGCCGCCGATGTGGCCAAAGGTCATCCGAGTGCGCAAATTCGTGATAATGCGCTGGCAAAGGCGCGTTTTGAATTCCGCTGGGAAGATCAATATAACTTAGGACTCGATCCTGAAACCGCACGTGCTTATCACGATGAATCTTTACCGCAGGAATCGGCTAAAGTCGCGCATTTTTGCTCTATGTGCGGCCCTAAATTTTGTTCGATGAAAATCACCCAAGATGTGCGCGCCTATGCTGCAGGTTTAGAAGCAGCACAAACGAAGGCAGAGTCAAAGCCAGAACCCGTTGAAGCAGCTGACCAAGTCATGCAAGTCACAATCAAGACGCCGCAGGAGTTGGAAGCAGCAATGGCGCTAAAATCGGCACAATTTGCTGCTTCGGGCGCCGAGATCTATCACGTGAAAGACAAGCTTGTCGCCGAAGCAGAGGAAGCCTAATTATGTCGGGTATTCATGGGGGTAATTCGCCCATGAATACCGAGCGCCCCACGTTTGTCTGGACTATAGCCGGTTCAGACAGCGGCGGCGGTGCCGGTATTCAGGCGGACATGGCGACAATTCAAGATTTGGGCTGTCACGGTTGCTGCGTGATCACCACTGTGACGGCGCAAAGCTCAGTAGCAGTCACTTTAGTCGAGCCCGTATCAGCGGCGATGTTAATGGCTCAGCTGACGACTTTGCTTTCAGACTTGCCACCCAAAGCAATTAAAATCGGCTTACTTGCAGATCAAACTCAAGTGGCATTGTTGGCAGATTGGATCGCGAGTTTTAAAATCCACTATCCATCTGTGCCTGTGATTGTCGATCCTGTGATGGTCGCCAGTTGTGGCGATGCATTAGCAGTAGATAACTGTCAGGATATAAAAAGTACGGCTAAATCAGCCTTAGATTTTAGGCCTTTCAAAGGTTTAATCGAACTTATCACGCCCAATGTGCTTGAACTTGGGCGGTTAACTCACAGTGATGTTTTGACCAAATCGCAGTTCGTTGCTGCAGCACAGGCTTTATCCCAGAGTTTAGATTGCAGTGTGCTTGCTAAAGGGGGCGATGTGAGCTTTGGCAGCACTGATATTCTTGATGATACTCATGCTAAAACTCACGATAACACTCATGCTCAAACTCAGGCTAACGTTCATGTTAGCACTCTCGATAGCAACGGCTGGGATCATGGGCTTGCCGAGGATTATCTGGTTTGCCATCACGTGCGCGCGAGCTCTGAGCTGCATCAAAATGGGTGCTTCTGGTTAGTAAGCAAGCGGGTTAATACCCGTCATAACCATGGTAGCGGCTGCACTTTGTCATCGGCTATTGCCGCCGTGTTAGCGCAGGGTTTTGTATTGCAAGATGCTGTGGTTGTTGCAAAAGCCTATGTGAGTCAAGGCTTAAGCTCGGCGATTGGTTTAGGGCAAGGTCCAGGGCCGTTGGCCCGTACGGGGTGGCCCAATGACTTGTCCCGCTTTGCCAAGATAAATCTGTGTGATGGCAATTTTATAAGTCATCACCTCAATCAACATCTTGATGTTAGAAGTGATTTAGTTGCAACAGTTTTATCTGCAACAGATCAGGCAACCGCTCAGGTAAGAATAGTCTCGACGCCACCTCAAAATATTTTATCCCACGGTTTTAAAGTGCTCGATGCCGATCTTGGTGTTTATCCCGTGGTGAGTGATTTAACCATGTTGGAAAGTTTGTTAGTTGCCGGCGTTAAAACCGTGCAGTTACGGATAAAAACCGATTCAAGCGAGTCAACCGCTGCAGTGTTAGCCGAATCTGATTCAGGTAAGTCTGCGCTAGGTAGATGTGAGTCAGGCAAATCTAAGTCAGGCGAACCTGAGTTAATTGGCTCTGAATTAGAGGCAAAAATTCAAACGGCCATTGCCTTAGGCAAGCATTTTAATGGGCAGCTTTTTATCAATGATCACTGGCAGTTAGCGATAAAATACCATGCCTTTGGGGTACATTTAGGCCAAGAAGATCTCGCCGTTACCGACTTAGCGGCCATTCAAGCCGCGGGACTCGCGTTAGGTCTATCCAGCCACAGTTATTTTGAGTTGCTACTGGCGCATCAATACTCGCCATCCTACATAGCGCTTGGGCATATATTCTCAACCACGACGAAGCAAATGCCTTCGGCGCCCCAAGGGCTCGCAAAACTTAAACATTATGTGGCGTTACTCCAAGACCACTATCCCTTGGTCGCCATTGGCGGCATCGACTTAGCTAATCTGGCAAAGGTGAAAGCCACTGGGGTCGGCAATATTGCTGTGGTGCGCGCAATAACCGAGGCTCAGGATCCAGTCGCAGCATTTGCAGAGTTGAGCCAAGCTTGGGAGCAATGTAGCTTGTCTGAAGAACTGGCTGTAAAGCATGAGTTGGTTGCTAAGCATGAGTAAAAACCAACCGCTTGCTCACGCAGAGGTTCTTTGCGACGGTACACAAAGCGCTCATACACTCAGTGATTCAGATTTCATGCGTTATTCTCGGCAAGTCTTATTGCCAGAGGTCGGTGAGGCAGGGCAATTGCAATTGGTCGAAGCCAGCGTTGTTATTGTAGGGCTTGGCGGCTTAGGGCAATTGGCGGCGCAGTATCTGGCTTGTGCTGGCATTGGCAACTTGACCTTAATCGACATGGATAAGGTTGAAGTTTCGAATCTACCAAGACAATTGCTATTCACCGATGCCGACATTGGACTCAATAAGGCGCGAGTTGCCAAGCAAAAGCTCAAAGGCTTAGCGCCGCAGTGCACTGTTACTGCCCATGAAACAGCATTTAGTGCTGAGACATCAGCTCATCACTTCGCTGAGGTTTTACAATTAAAACAACAGGGTAAAAGAGTGCTCGTGCTTGACTGCACTGATAACTTTGCGACCCGCCAAGCCATTAATCGCAGCTGTATCGAAGCTGCTTTACCTTTAGTCAGCGCGTCAATCGCAGCATTTAGCGGCCAATTGTTTGCAGTCGATCAAGTGCAGTTCCCCTCTGGTGGTTGTTATCACTGTATTTTCCCCGCACCGACGAGAGTGTCACAGAGCTGCAGTACCCAAGGCGTACTTGGTCCGAGCGTGGGCGTGATGGCGTCAATGCAATCTTTGGTGGCTATGCAACTTTTGTTGAATATGGATAGTTGTAATGAATCGAAAAGTGCCTTGTTGGGGCGTTTTTGGCGCTTCGACGCTAAGTCACTTTCATGGACAGCGGCGGCATTAACGCGGGATCCCCACTGTGACGTATGTGGTCCAAAAGAGGTTCGTTCATCATCCTATAAGCCCAGCAAACTATAAAGTATGGAGGTTTGATATGATTTTAATTCACATAAACAATATCCCGCAGTCGTTATCTGAGCCGACGTCACTCGCGGCTGTGATCCTCGCGCAAGATATAGCCCTCGATTCGGTTGCTATCGTGTTGAATGCTGAGGTGATTCCGCGTAATCGCTGGCAATCTATTCTCTGCCAACATGAAGATAAATTAGAACTTTTTTCAGCAGTGGCGGGAGGCTAATATGTTAAAGATTGCTGATGTGGAGTTTGAGTCGCGGTTATTTACCGGAACGGGAAAGTTCAGTAATAGCCAAGTGATGATCGAGGCGATAATGGCTTCAAAATCGCAGTTAGTCACAGTTGCAATGAAACGAATTGATTTCAAAATGGGGCTAGATGATTTGCTCACGCCGTTACGTCAAGCGGGTGTACAACTATTGCCTAATACTTCTGGGGCGAGAAACGCCAAGGAAGCGGTGTTTGCGGCTGAGCTTGCCCGTGAAATGCTGGGAACTCATTGGATTAAGCTCGAAATCCACCCCGATCCTAAGTACCTGATGCCCGATGCAATTGAAACCTTAGCAGCGGCCAAGATTCTCTGTGATAAAGGTTTTATCGTGATGCCCTATGTGCATGCCGATCCTGTGCTCTGTCGCCGCTTGGAAGAGGTGGGCTGCGCTGCGGTTATGCCACTGGCGAGTCCGATTGGCAGTAATCAGGGTTTAGTCACTGAAAGCTTTTTAAAAATCATCATAGAGCAGGCGCGGGTGCCAGTGGTGATCGATGCCGGTATTGGCGCGCCTTCACAGGCTGTGCGGGCAATGGAGCTGGGCGCAGATGCTGTGCTCGTCAACACTGCTATCGCCAGCAGCGCGTCGCCGATAGTGATGGCCGAGTGCTTTAAGGAGGCGGTGCAATGCGGTCGGCGAGCCTTTGAAGCTGGGCTTGGCCGAGTACAAACTGGCGCGGTACAGACCAGTCCTCTGACGGGATTTTTAAACCAATGAGTTTTGTAGAGGAATTTGCCAACATCCCACGGGATAAACTGTTACTCGATCTGTATTCTTGCACAGCCCAAGATGTCGAGCGGGCGTTAGTGAGTCCAGCAGGGGATTTACGCAGCTTACTGGCCTTGATATCACCTGCGGCAGAGCCTTATATCGAAACCATGGCACAACGTTCAGCGGCGCTTACGCGGCAGCGATTTGGCGCGAATCTGGGCATGTATTTACCGCTATACGTCTCGAATCTGTGCGCTAATGAATGTGATTACTGTGGCTTTAGCATGAGTAACAAACTCAAACGCAAAACCTTGAATGAACAGGAGTTGATGGCCGAAATAGCCATTATCAAAGATAGGGGGTTCGATTCGATTTTACTGGTGTCGGGTGAGCATGAAACTAAGGTTGGTATCGATTACTTCAAGCAGATTTTGCCATTGGTAAAGCAGCAATTTAGCTATGTGGCGATGGAGGTTCAGCCCATGAGTGAGGACCATTATCGCCAGTTAGTCGCGCTAGGTTTAGATGCTGTGATGATTTATCAGGAGACCTATCAGCCCGAGACTTATGCTCGTCACCATTCCCGAGGTAAAAAAATGGATTTTGCCTATCGTTTAGCAACACCGGACAGAGTTGCGGCGGCGGGCGTTGATAAAATTGGTCTTGGGGTGTTACTGGGGCTGGATGATTGGCGTTTAGATGCGTTAATGATGGGATATCATATTGACTATTTAGAGCGTCGCTATTGGCGCACTCGCTTTAGTATTTCGCTGCCAAGGTTAAGGCCTTGTACTGGCGGGATCACTCCAAAAGTTATTCTATCGGATTTAGGTTTAGTACAAATGATTTGTGCATTTAGACTTTTTAATCATCAGCTTGATATCAGCATGTCGACAAGGGAAAGCCCTGAGCTGAGGGATAATCTTTTACCACTTGGAATTACTCACATCAGTGCGGGTAGTTCGACACAACCGGGCGGCTATCAAGCACCCGACAGTCAACTCGATCAATTTGAGATAAGCGATGATCGCAGCGTCGAGCAAGTCATTGAACAGATGCAACGGCAGGGTTTTAATCCCGTATTTAAGGATTGGGAAGCCAATTGGATCACAGGATAAATAAGACCGTAAATAAATGGTGAGAATGCGGATAAAACCTGTACTTTTGCAGGTGGTTGGTCAATAATTGACCCATTAATCACAGCGTGCAGGAATACCGTTATGCAAATCCAATCTGCTTATTCATCCGGTCTGCAAGGCTTGCAAAGTGCTCAATCTGGGCTCACTCAAGCAACAATAGATGTGGCTAAACCGACACCGACGCAAAGTGCATCTCCGGCTGAATCTACAAGAGATGTTGCGCAGCCTGATAAAACCTCGGCATTACTTAACGCTAATGAGTCATTAAGACAAGGGGAAGCGTCAACAGAAGTGATTGAAACTGATTCTGAAACGATAGGTTCGATCATTAATATTAAGGTGTAAATATCATGTCGGTTGTGGCGCTATCACCTAAGGTTGGAGCGCCATCCTCTTCATTTTCGGCACATGATAAGATGCTAAGCTCGAATCTAAGCCAGAGTCACGCTAATAGCACTTATCAAGGAGCCAGCGCTCACACTGCGGGCTCCGCAAAAATTGAAGCGAGTGGTGTCCATGAACTACAGGTTACTGGAACTTCATTTGCTCCAGTTCAAGCCACGCCTATTACTTCATTAGCTGCTAACGTTTCTCAATCTCTCCACTCATCACCGAATGTGTCTTTTGCTGCTTCTAGTGCTGTTTCATCAACTGCTGCATCTGTACTTCCTGTACTGAATGGTGCAAGCCAAGCACCCAAGATCGATCCTTTTTCCGTACCAACGCCAAGGAGCAATCCTCAGGTAAATACGTTAAATGATCGAGCTAGCTTACATGCCGATGCGAGTTTTAGTTTGTTAACAGGACCAAGATCCATTTCTGGTGTACGCGGGGGACAGATTGCGACACCTATTTCTACTCAGGTATTTTCGCCTGTCGCGGGGACGAGTAATAGCGGACTTGGGGTTAACTCCTTGGCTACAATAAGTCCAAATATCAGCGTAACGAGCAATATTCCCGTTGATATTTTTACGCCTCTGAGTCCATCAATTGGCACGAGTGGTACTGATATTCCTGCTTTCAATCCATCCAATACGGGTGATATTTCTCCAATAATGCCTGATTTAGCTGCAGTGTTTGGACCACAAACTGTCTTTACTGGAGCTGCGTTAGTTGATCCCACTACGACCGATTCTGCAATCAACAGTTCTGCAAATAAGAGTGCTGTAAATAAGAATATAGCAACGAGTGCAGGTCCTGTTGGTCAGTCAAACCCTGCGCAAGCCGTAGATCAATCAGCTAGCAATGATGTTGCTCAACCGACTGTGTTAGAGCAATTTACTCAAGTTTTCGGTGAAGCTCAGGCTCAAGCTGGTCCTGTAGATGCTCCTGCGACAGCGTCTAATCCAGATGATAGTCAACAAGTCTTAGCTGCTGTCTTTGCCCCAAATGATAATCAGCTTGAAAAGCAAGTACAGGAAGAAGAATCGCGGAAACAGCAAATAGCAGCAGCGGAAGAGGCAAAGCAGCAATCACTGGTTCAGCAGGCTCAGGAACAAGAGATACAAGCCCAAGAAAAAGTACAGGCTCAACAGCAACAGCAAGTCGATGAACTTAAAACTCGAGATTCAGAGGTTAAAGCCCATGAGCATGCCCACGCAACCGTCGGAGGACAATACGCTCAGAGCCCGAGTTTTAAGTATGAAAAGGGTGCTGATGGCCAACGTTACGCCACCGATGGCGAAGTGCAGATTGATGTCTCTCCTGTGGGAGGCGACCCGCTTGCAACGATAAACAAAATGAAGCAAGTTTATGCCGCAGCAATGGCTCCTGTTGACCCGTCATCAGCGGATATCCGTGTTGCCGCGGAAGCCTTGCAAAAAATGAATGAAGCTAAGGTGATGCTGGCAGAGGAGCGACAAAAACAAATTGTTGACTTGCAAACGGCTCAAACATTAATAGACGCGGATGCTCAAATCAAAGAGTTGCCACCGTTAGAAAAACATACACCTGTAGTGACGGGAGACGTTGATGAGTCAGGTAATATTGCTCAGCCCCAAGAAGCTGTATTCACCCCCGCCTCTACTGCGCTTGATAACCTAAAACAAGCGATCGAGGCGCAAACGGCCAATACGAGAGTTATTGATACGGGTTCGAAAACCTCTTCTGATATCAGTGACTCAATCACTACATCGATCACAGTGGAAACGATTGAGCCACCGACCGCAACTTTAGCATTTGGAGAAGCTTCAACTTCAGCGGATTTAGCGACGGGTTTTATCTCAAGATCCGATAGTGCTGTAAGCCGTTATTATGCCGCAGTTGCACAAGCCAGTGCTGGACCTTCAGCTCGTGTCGATATGACGCAGCAAGCCAATATTCAGCCTTCGTATCTGGCATCTTCAAATGAGCTGCATAGCAATTTGCAATCTACGGATGTTTTGTCCGCAAATGATGTAAATGAGCAGTCTTCAAATATCAGTGCTAGCGCGAATTCGAATGTGTCTTTGCAGAGCAAGTTATATGTGGAAGATGACCTCTTGCAGGAGACAGGATTTATTCAGCCGCAATACTTGGGTTATCAACAAGCGCGCTATGTCGACTTTAGTGTGTAAGATTAGGCTTTAACTATTCCCATGATTCGCTATTCATCATCTTTTGCGAAACAACCTCTCAGTACCACTAAGAACTAACCATTTAATCAGCAGTTAGCACTTATCGTTTTGCTCACTCGAATTGATAACTCGTTTAGTATCTTGCTGTTAATGACTATTCGTCGTTTCAATTCCGTGCTGTTTTAAAATCAAGGAAGCAAGCAGTTTTGATGCAGGCCCTTGTTGATCTCTTTTAGGGATCACTAAGCTCAACATGATACGACGTTTTTGGCTGCCCTCAAGATGTAAACGTACTAGATTACCCGAAGCCAATTCTTCTTGGACTAAGAAAGAGGGGATCCAACAGAAACCAATACCTTGATTTAAAATGACTTTAGCTTCATGGAAGTTAGAGACTGTCCAGCGCTGTTCAGCTTTGAGCCAGCCGATATCAATGTTGGATTGCACTCCAGTATCTTTAATCACTAACTGTAAATATTGTGCCAGTAGTTTATCGTCTTCAATTGTGCCTAAGTCAGTGAGTGTGTGATTTGGATGACAGACGAGGTAGAGTTCTTGTTCACATAAGGGTTCGGATAAATACCCTTTAGGCGGCACCCCTGCACAGATAGCAATATCGACTTTACTCTGCAGAATGAGCTCTTGAGTGCCGGTGATCACTGAGTCCAGCATGATGATTCGAGTGCCACGACTGTGGGGCAGAAACGCATTGAGGGCACACACTAAGCTTTCCATCGGATAGATAATTTCACGGGCAATCGTGAGTGTCGGCTCCCACCCTTGTTCGAGATTACTCGCAAGTTGTTCTAACTCGTTGACGGCTTGGGTAACATGCCGTGAGCGGCGCAGCAGCACTTCGCCCTGCGGGGTGAGATAGGCTTTACGGCCTTTGACTTCTAGTAGCTCGATACCTAACTGATGCTGTAATTTGGCAACGGCATGGTTAAGTGACGATTGACTCTTGTTGAGTTTTTCGGCTGCTTGGGCATAGCCGCCAAAATCGACCACCGCTTGCAAAATACGCCATTGTTCTAAGGTAGATTTAGCCCGAGTCATTATAATCTCAAAAAAACGATAGATTGAGGCTTATAGTGGCCATTTCTTACGACTTTTTCAATTAAATATCATAGAGTCAGTCATTCTCACGACATATAGATAGTTATGTCGCGCTAAGTTAGTGAGGGGATAGAGAGGCTAATCATGACGATTTTCAGTGTTTGCGCCCGAGCGAGTCACAAGCACATCCTAAGCATTCACACTTAAAACGCACAAGAACCTATTGCGTCGAAAGTTTGATTGTTGGAATTGTCAGCATGTTCTGAAGTGGTGCTATTTGAAATTCTTTGGATCAGCGCAGCACTATCAACGGGGGCGCCAATGACCGCTTTTAATTGGTCACTGAAGCTTAAAGCGTCTTCATTGATGACTAATACATTGAATAATTTTAGTTTGTCTTGGCAGTTGAATGTGGATTGAGCTACCAGCTGGGCTAGCGATGCTTGCCAGAGTGATTGGTAGTAGAGCGGTCCTTCGTTGGCGATAGCATTGAAGCTATAAGGATAATCCTGTGTTTGTGGCCAGTCTTGACCAAAGCTCGCATTAAACTCCGCACCGAGATCGGGGTAGACTTGTGCACTTGAGTTTTGGTAAAAGTTGACTGCAACCTTAGCGCGAAAGACTTTAAGCTGCTTCGAATAAGCTTTAGCCAGTGTTTCACGCTCCTGTAAATAGGCGTGCTCAAACTGCGGAAAGAGTTGATGGCGCAGTACTTCTGCTAACCAAAGACTCGCCACAAAATAGCTATCTTGATTCTGTCCCATGGCATTGTTGAGGTAGAAATGGCTCGCTTTAGCAAGGGAAGTGACAGCCTCTGCGATGGACTCGGTTAATTGCTCAATGTCTTTGTAGTTACTCAGCTGTGGCTTGAGATCTAAAGCTTGTTGTCCAAATTGCTGGCCGAGTACACTTTGACGCAATGTCTGCTGTTGACTACCTTGTTGTGGATTTTGGTTGTACGCCACATAGATTTCACCTAACAATCTTTGCTGGTGGTAGACCCTGACGATATGCGGTCGATTGGGAACGGCAGGTATTTTATCGACCTTAGTGGTTTCTATGGTCTCAAAGTGTAAACCAAACACTTGCAGATAAGTAAAGCTGCGACTCAAGACGTCAGAAGTTTGCCATGTCGGCCCCTTGGCTGATGCTTGTTGTGACAGGGTTCGCCCAATATCCCAGGGAGCCACTTGCAGATCTTGGGTTTGGCTATCGAGAAAGGCTTTGACTAATTCAGGGGACGATAACTGCTGCGAACTAAGCGCTAATGCGCTGTAATCGGTAAAGCCTGCAGCTGTGGCGGCTTGTTGGCGCTGCTCAGCAATTCGCTCTAATGCCGTTTGATTGGTTTCACTGGCTCTGGCTTGGTAGGCCAGCCATACATTTTGGCGACATACGGCGTTTTCTTGCGTCAGTAAGTAACTGGCGATAGTGCCAGAAAAGTCGCTCTGCTTTGAACTGTCGGGCTTCGGCTCGTCACTTTTATCCTCTTTTTTATGCAGATGATGTTGCTGAGTCACTTCAGGTTGGCATTGGCTGTCATTGAAGGCAAGACTAAATTGTTGACTGCCTAACCCTTGGCCTATGCTGGCTTGCGCTGTATGTAATTTCGCTTTCTCCTCGGCGCGCCAATGTTGTTGTAGCAATTGTTTAAGCTGTTGGCTCAGCAGTATTTGTTCTGCATTGCCTTGGGCTAAGGCGTAGGCGAGTTGGCTCAATTCTGCTTGGCTGAGAAGTTGCGACAGGGTGTCGGCGAGGTGTAACTGGCATTGCAGTAAACCTTCGCGCTCTTCACTCGGTAAGTTAAACCCACGGTAATAGTTGAGTCTGTCGTTGATATTATTAAGCCCTAACATCTGTTGCTCAAAAATAAGCGCGCGCTGGGCCAAGGTTAATTCAGATGCCGTTAAACGCGCATTGGCGAACACAGTCGCGAGATCAATACTTGGTAAACGCAGGCATTGTTCAACTAAAAGGGGAACAGGGCTTGGCGCCGCATAGGCGGCATTCGTAACATAAAGGCTCAAGCCAAACAGGCTAACCAGTAAAGTGGGTTTTAACATGGGTTATGTGTTCTGCATCTGTGATGGAATGAGTTAACTTTGACTTAGTATCCAATTGAGTTAGCTTCAAGTCATTGTTATGCATGAAACCCTGTTCTGTTCTGGATGTCAACGATAAGGGTGGGAGTCGCAAATGTATTGCTATTCAAGGAAGGAGTTACACTGAGCTGCTGAACACTTACATATTCCAGATTAACTAGATGAATGGTGATCTTTCGGCTTTTGATATCAGCCATTACCAACTCAAACCCTGAGGACGCAATGACTGATATTCGCTTACTTCAGACTGAAAAGGTTAGTTTAAATCCTGATTAGGTTGATTTTTCACTGCGATAATCGTGGCACGTTTGGGCGCAGGATAACCTTCAACTGTTTTGGTGATATCGTTAGGATCTAAGTATTCAACCAGTGACTCGTTGGGCATCCAGTCGGTACGGCGTTGCTCAGCAAGGGCGGTGACATCGGTATCGACACAACGTATGTCGGTAAAATCACACTTCTTTAACCAGAGCATGAGCGCGGCAACTGACGGAATGAACCATACATTATTCATTTTGCCATATCTATCCTGAGGCACGAGTACGGCGTTTTCGTCGCCATCTATCACTAACGTTTCTAACACTAGCTCACCACCGGTGCGCAACTGATCACGCAGTTGTAGCAAGTGATCGATAGGAGAGCGTCTGTGATACAAAACGCCCATGGAAAAAACGGTGTCGAATGCATCGAGCGGTGGCAACTCTTCAATGCCAAGGGGCAACAAGTGCACGGGATGATGTGTACCAGCTAAGCGTTTTACCGCTTCAAACTGACATAAAAACAACGGTGAAGGGTCGATACCGACGACACGTTTGGCGCCAGAACCCAACATGCGCCACATGTGATAACCACTGCCGCAACCGACATCGAGCACAGTGCGGTTTTTCAGCGGCGAAATATGTTGCTTAACGCGATCCCATTTCCAGTCACTGCGCCATTCGGTATCGATATGGATACCGTGAATGTGGAAGGGGCCTTTACGCCATGGCATAAACAGACGCAGTAGGTTTTCAAGCTTCTCTTTTTCGCCTGGGCTGAGTTGCTCGCCACTACCGACGGTCACGCTATCGACAAAATCCACTTGGTCGGGAGCAGGATAGTGCAGCTTGTTGAGCACTTTTTCCCACTTTGGCAAGTTGCCGTGTTTATGATCTCGTTGCCACTTGCCTAAAATGCTCGGCAGGGTTTCGAGCCAGTGCTGTAGATTCGAATCGGCGATTTGTTGGTAAAACGAGCTAAAGCTGATCACTTGATGGCCACCATAGAAGCAAAGTTAAAGCATTGGAACCAGAGACTAAAGTGACTAAAGCCTTGGCTGGTGAGTCGTTGTTGATGCGTGGCTAAGGTGTCGGGCTTCATGACATTTTCCAGCGCACTGCGTTTTTGGCTGATCTCGAGTTCGCTGTAGCCATTAGCGCGTTTAAAGTCTAAATGTTGCTCTTCCAATAGGGTTTGGATCGGGGCATCTTCGAAGCGAATTTTTTCTGATAGTACTAACATCCCGCCGGGATTCAGACCTTGATAAATCTTCGCTATCAGGGTTTCTCTGTCTTCTGGCGGTAAAAATTGCAAGGTAAAGTTGAGTACCACCAATGACGCATTTTGAATATCGATATCGCGAATATCACCGCAAACCAGATCGACATCCGTATCGCTGACATAGGCATTCAGGTTCTCTTGGCAGCGTGCGACCATAGATTCACTGTTATCTATAGCAATAATGCGACATTGGCGGCCTTGGATTTGGCGACGAATACTTAAGGTCGCAGCCCCGAGTGAGCAACCCAAATCGTAAATTTGAGTATTTGGCATGACGAAACGATCTGCAAAATCGCCTATGGTATTGATAATTTGCGCATATCCAGGCACTGAGCGGCGGATCATGTCACTGAATACGCCTGCTACACGGTTATCAAACTGGAAATCGCTAATATGCTCGCTCGCTTGAGCGTAGATAGTGTCTTGAGAAACGTTCATCTGAGATTTTTCATGGGAATTCAACTGTGCATTTTAACGAATCAGAGCGATTAGCAGCAAGTCTCATGCTAGTAATTTGCGATAAATTTTTGTCTAATACTTAATAGATAACAAAATCGTTACATGTACATCAAGTACTAAGGGCTCAACTTGAAGTTTGTGATCCACTTAATTGTGATCTTGTGCAGCTGTTTTTTGAGCATAACGGGGCAGGCAAGTCCGTTGTCCTCTGAGCCATTAATCATCGTTATGGGTGAGGATAGCTTTCCCTATCAATATGTCGACAACGATGGCGAGCCGACTGGATTACTGGTTGATTTATGGAAAGAGTGGGCTAAACAAAGCCATACCCAAGTCGTTTTTGTGGCGCGCCACTGGCATGAGTCCCTTGAACAACTGCGGCAAGGTAAGGCGCAAGTGCATATCGGCATGGGGAAAACCCCAGAGCGAGAGCAAGAGTTCGACTTTGCTGTGCCCATCGCCGATGTCGGTACTTTTTTGTATTTGCATAAATCCCTGCAGGGCAAAAAATCCATCAAAGAACTGATCCCCTTTCAAATTGGTGTGGTAGCGGCTTCATCCCATGAAGCGGAATTACACCGTATCGAACCGCAGCTTGTGTTTAAACGCTACGAAAGTCGTGAGAAATTATTGGCAGGGGTCGCCGCGGGCGAGATCGTAGTCTTTGCGGGGTTAGAAGGCTATTTGAAAGATCCCGACTCATCCCAAGAGATTGCCGCAAACTTTCCGAATACTGCACGCCTTCAAATTAAGGCGATGCAGTTTGTACCCGCAGTTCAAAAGGGCAATCTTGCATTAGTTGATAAAATCAATAAAGGTTTCACTGTGCTCGATGCGCACTTTATTCAGCAAACGGAGCGACGTTGGCTTGGCTATCAACGTCAACAAGCTGGGATTGTTATTTCGATGCAACTGGGCGCCGAGCCTTTTGTGGACTTAGGGGTTGATGGTTTACCCCATGGTTTGTATGTGGACATGTGGCAGCTTTGGTCTGAGAAAACGGGTATTGCCGTTGATTTTATTTCTGGTGATATGAACTCCAGCGTGGACGATGTTCGTCGTGGTCTCGCCGATGCCCACATAGGTTATCCTGAAAGTGATGATGTTAAAACGGGCCTTACTCAGGCTTGGCATTTATATACGGTGAAGAGTCGACTCTTTCTCTATCAGCAACAGTTAACCGATTTAGACAGCTTAAAAGGTAAACGTATTGGTGTGGTGCCGACAGCGCCTTATTTGGTGGAGTTGCGTAAAGCATTACCCCAAGTGTCACTGCGTTATTACGACAGTATGGATGCCATGGTGGCGGGGGCGAGGTCTGGAGAAGTTGTCGGTTTTATCGCCGCGGGTGCATGGACATCCCATTATTTACTGCTCAATAAAGGCTGGTCTGACTTTAGCCAGTATCCTGATCTCGAATTTAGCACCAACATTTATGTGCTGACCCGTAGCGATGATGCTGGCCTTACACAGAGGATAGCCAATGGGTTTAACAGTATTAGCAATCAAGAATTTGCTGAGATTGAACATAAATGGATGCTCAATCCTAAAGATCATGTTTTTACCCAAGCTGAGCGCCATGTCAGCCTAAGCCCCGCAGAACAGGCCTATGTGGAAAGTGTAGGCGAACTCAAAGTCGGTTATTTAAAGCAATGGCCACCGATGGAGTTTATGGATGAGCAGGGTGAGTTTGCGGGGATCAATAGCGATATCGTCAAATTGCTCAAGGAACAACTCAAACTTAAGCTCACGCCCGTTGCCTTTGATGATTGGCATTCGTTAATCGAGGCGTTGCAAAAGGGCGAGGTGAGTTTAGCCGGCAGTGTCGCGCAAACGGCGGAGCGCCAGCAGCGTTTAGCGTTTAGTGAAGCCTATTGGCCATCGCCGTGGGCCTTAGTGTCGCAACTGGAACAAGTCTCGGTTTTTAATATTGCTCAGCTCGCAGGTCAAAGGGTGGCTGTGGTTGAGGGATATCATTTAGTGGCGCAATTGATGAGTCTGGAGCCTTCGCTCAAGTTAGTCATAGTGCCAAATACGCAGGCCGGATTAGCGGCCGTGACGAATGGCAATGCGGATGTGTTTATCGATAAAGTGGTGACTTTAGCTTCTGAGCTTAAAACCAGCCACTATCCGACACTGAAAATGTCGCTGCTCAGTGATCTCGCCGATCAGCATAGTCATATTGGTGTTTATCCTCAATTTGCGCCGCTGGTGCCGCTGATTAACAAAGCCTTAGCCTTGATTGACGCTCAACATCAGCAAAAAATATATACGCGCTGGGTGTCATTTTCTGTGGCGACAGAGAGTGCTAAATATCTGCAATGGCTGCGTTATATCGTGTTTGGCGTGATAATCTTGTGCTTAGTGATGGTGGCGGTGTTATTAGTGAATCGTCGCTTAAATCGTGAGATCACCCAGCGATTGGTGGCAGAAAAACGTTTGTTGCATGTGGCTAATCATGATGCTTTAACTCAGTTGCCCAATCGTGCCTTACTTGATGACAGACTAACCCAAGCTTTGCTATCTCATCGCAGAGAACAGGCACATTTCGCTTTGTTATTCATTGATCTCGATGGTTTTAAACAAATCAATGATCAACATGGTCATCCCATTGGCGATGAATTACTGGTACTGGTCGCCCAAAAGTTAACCAAGGTTATCCGTGGCTCAGATACCGTTGCGCGATTTGGCGGCGATGAGTTTGTTATCCTGCTAAATCGTGTGCAAGATCTCGATGCTGCAACCCAAGTTGCTGATAATATTCTACAGGCACTGTCGAGCCCTTTGCTTATTCAAGGCGTCAGTGTCAGCATTGCCGTTAGTATCGGCGTGGTGATTTACCCCCGCGATGGTGACACAGCGATAGGTTTGTTGAAAAAAGCCGATCAGCTGATGTATCAAGCAAAAAGTAGCGGCGGGCGTTGTTATCGCTCAGCTTGATGTTTTTTTGAACGCTCATGCTCAGATAGTGCGTTCGCCTCTAGTCAAGGGCGTAAAACTGTTTGATACTTCACCGCCTAAGTGTGAAGTACTTTGGTAATCGGCATTATTTTACTATAATGCCGCTTTTATCTCGTTTTGATTATTTCCAAAGCACCGGTTTCCGGATAAAGGATAGAGTTAGATGCGCAGTCATTATTGTGGAGACGTCAATAAGTCTCACGTTGGACAAGAAGTTACCTTGGTAGGTTGGGTTAATCGTAGCCGTGATTTGGGTGGCGTTGTCTTTTTAGATTTAAGAGACAGAGAAGGTCTCATCCAAGTGGTCTATGATCCAGACTTACCTGAGGTGTTCAATGTCGCTAGCACGCTGCGCGCCGAATTTTGCGTTCAGGTCAAAGGCTTAGTTCGTGCCCGTCCTGATAGCCAAGTCAATGGTCAAATGAAGACGGGTGAGATTGAAGTCTTAGGTCAAGCCTTGACGATTATCAATGCTGCCGATCCACTGCCATTGAGCATGGATAACTACCAGAACAACAGCGAAGAGCAACGTCTTAAGTATCGTTACTTAGATTTACGTCGTCCAGAAATGGCGCAGCGATTAATTTTCCGCGCTAAAGTGACCAGTTCTGTGCGTCGTTTCCTCGATTCAAACGGTTTCTTAGACATAGAAACACCGATCCTGACCAAGGCAACCCCAGAAGGTGCCCGCGATTATTTAGTACCAAGCCGTACTTATAAAGGTCAGTTCTTTGCCTTGCCACAATCGCCACAGCTGTTTAAACAGTTACTGATGATGTCAGGCTTTGATCGTTACTACCAAATCGTAAAATGCTTCCGTGATGAAGACTTACGTGCCGACCGTCAGCCAGAATTCACCCAAATCGATATCGAAACGTCTTTCATGAGCTCTGAGCAAGTGATGGCGAAAACCGAAGAGATGATGCGTGGTCTGTTCCTTGAAATGCTGAACGTCGATCTCGGCGAGTTCCCGCGCATGACCTACAACGAAGCGATGCGTCGTTTTGGTTCAGATAAGCCAGATTTACGTAACCCATTAGAGCTGGTGGACATTGCCGATTTACTCAAAGAAGTGGAATTTGCGGTATTCTCTGGTCCTGCGAACGATGAAGAAGGTCGTGTTGCTGCACTGCGTATTCCGGGCGGCGCTGCACTGTCTCGTAAGCAAATCGATGATTACACTAAGTTTGTTGGCATCTATGGCGCTAAAGGCTTAGCGTGGATGAAGATTAATGACCTAAGCCTTGGCTTAGAAGGCATTCAATCACCTGTGCTGAAATTCTTAAACGAAAGCATAGTCAATGAAATCGTGAGCCGCACGGCAGCGCAAACTGGTGACATTATCCTGTTTGGTGCAGATCAGGCGACTGTGGTTGCCGAATCTATGGGCGCACTGCGTCTTAAAGCGGGCGAAGATTTCAGCTTATTGCAAGGTGAATGGCGTCCACTGTGGGTAGTTGACTTCCCAATGTTTGAGAAAATCAACGGCAACTTCCACGCGGTTCACCATCCGTTCACCGCACCGCGCGGCGTAACGGCAGCTGAACTTGAAGCTAACCCAGCAAATCGCGTTTCTGATGCTTACGATATGGTATTAAACGGCTGCGAATTAGGCGGTGGTTCAGTGCGTATCCACAACCAAGAAATGCAGTCTGCGGTATTCCGTATTCTGGGTATTACTGACGATGAAGCTAAAGAGAAATTCGGCTTCCTGTTAGAAGCGTTGCGTTACGGCACACCGCCACATGCTGGTTTAGCGTTTGGTTTAGACCGCATCATCATGCTGATGACGGGCGCAAGCTCAATCCGTGATGTGATGGCGTTCCCGAAAACCACCACTGCCGCTTGTCCGCTGACTAACGCGCCTGGTTTTGCCAATCCGCAGCAATTAGCTGAACTTGGTATTGCCGTGGTTGAGAAAGCTGTTAAAGCGGAAGACTGATCTTTTGTAAGAGGGCTTTGTAAGGCGACTTTTGTAAATCGACCTTATTCAAATCGACATTATGTAAATCGTTTTAGTGTAACTCATTTTTGTGTAAGTCGATTTGGGTTAACCCTTGTCAGTTATTTTTAGTCGTACCGAAAACCGAGGCATGAGCCTCGGTTTGTTTTAGTGAACCGTCATTCCACCGCTTATCAATATCTGTTAGTTCAATCCTTTAAGTAAATAGCCGTTATTTAGTCTTATTCCACCTTCGGCTCTTGATAAGCTTTGCGATGGCACCTAGATGATACCTAAGTAGAGGAGACTTCCCATGGCAGGTCACAGTAAATGGGCCAACATTAAGCACCGTAAAGCGGCTCAAGATGCTAAACGCGGTAAACTCTTTACTAAATTCATTCGCGAGTTAACCGTTGCAGCCCGTGAAGGTGGCTCAGATCCCGACTCTAATCCACGATTACGTGTCGCCATCGATAAAGCCCTCGGTGGTAATATGACCCGAGACACGGTTGAGCGTGCGATTAAACGTGGCGCCGGTGAATTAGAAGGCCAGCAACTCGAAACCATTCTCTATGAAGGTTATGGCCCAGGCGGCACCGCTGTGATGGTTGAAACCATGACGGACAATCGTAATCGTACTGTGAGTGGTGTACGTAATGCGTTTAGTAAATCGGGCGGTAACTTAGGTACGGATGGTTCGGTTTCTTACCTGTTCACTAAGCGTGGAGTGTTATCCTATGCGCCGGGAACCGATGAAGATGCATTGATGGAAGCGGCGCTTGAAGCGGGCGCGGAAGATATTGTCAGCTATGATGATGGCGCAGTGGATGTGTTTACCGATCCTGTTGATTTCTATACGGTGAAAGAGCTGCTCGATAACGCCCATTTTGTGGCGGATAATGCCGAAATCGCGATGGTAGCCTCGACGAAAGCTGAGCTTGATCTAGAAACCGCCGAAAAATTTATGCGCCTTATCGATACCCTTGAAGATCACGATGATGTGCAAGAGGTGTATCATAATGCGGAAATCTCCGATGATGTGATGGCAAGCCTAGGCTAGATTGACTGTGAGCTGAATTAGGGCGTCAATTGATGCCCATTTCAGCCCGCAAACGCTAACGTAGGAACAGGGACGCAAATGTAGATCCCCTATAAGGTATTGAATGGCAATTATTTTAGGTGTTGACCCAGGTTCACGGATCACAGGCTACGGCGTGATCCAATGTCAGGGACGGCATCAGATTTACCTCGGCAGTGGCTGTATTCGCACTTCGTCAGAAGAGCTGCCTGGCAGGCTCAAGCAAATATTTGATGGGATCACTGAGATTATTCGTCAGTATCAACCGGACGAATTTGCGATTGAGCGCGTATTTATGGCAAAAAATGCCGATTCTGCACTCAAGCTTGGTCAAGCACGTGGCGCGGCGATTGTCGCCGCCACCGTCGCCAATTTACCTGTGGCTGAATATAGTGCGACTCAAATTAAAAGCGCAGTCGTTGGTACGGGGCGAGCACAGAAAGCCCAAGTACAACACATGATCCAACAACTACTTAAATTACCCGCAGCCCCACAAGCTGACGCCGCAGATGCACTCGGAGTTGCTGTGTGTCATTATCACACCAGCCAGAGTTTAATTGCATTGAGTGGCCGGGCAACGGCAAGAACATACGGACGGTACAGATGATAGGTCGTTTACGGGGCGTGCTCGTTGAGAAACAAGCACCAGAAATTTTGATCGATGTTAACGGTGTCGGTTACGAGTTGCAGATGCCACTTACTAGCTTTTATGAGCTGCCTGAAGTTAATCATGAAACTATGGTCTACACCCACTTTGTGGTACGTGAAGATGCACAGCTACTCTATGGTTTTATCACTAAGCAGGAAAGGGCGTTATTTCGCTTACTGATCAAGACCAATGGTGTCGGTCCCAAGCTCGCACTGACCATTTTATCAGGCATGACAGCCGGAGAATTTGTGGGCTGCGTTGAGCGCGATGACATAGTGACCTTAGTGAAATTACCGGGAGTGGGTAAGAAGACCGCCGAGCGGTTACTGGTAGAAATGCGCGATAAGCTCAAGAGTTTGATGGAAGCCTCAGCAGGCTCTGAGCGTGAGTTCGTGCTGCAATCCAATTACTCACCCGCGCCGACAGTCAATAGCGCCGAAGAAGATGCTATTTCAGCTTTAATTTCACTGGGTTATAAACCACCGCAGGCGAGCAAATCGGTTTCTGCAGCCTACAAAGAGGGCATGGATTCAGAAACCCTGATCAAAGCCGCCCTTAAATCGATGCTTTAATTGAACAATGATGATAATTAAGATGAAAGCTGCGATAAGGAATAATAATGATTGAGGCAGACAGACTCATCCAGCCGCAGATCCAAGCTCAAGATGAATCCATCGATAGGGCGATGCGCCCTAAAATGCTCGATGAATACACGGGTCAAGATGACACTCGGGCACAGCTTAAGGTGTTTATTCAAGCGGCAAAGAATCGTAATGAAGCCTTAGATCATATGTTGATTTACGGTCCGCCGGGATTGGGTAAAACCACCTTAGCCATGATTGTGGCGAACGAGATGGGGGTGAACATTAAATCCACTTCGGGGCCTGTGCTGGAAAAAGCGGGCGATCTCGCCGCACTTTTAACCAATCTCGAATCCGGTGATGTGTTATTCATCGATGAAATCCACCGATTAAGCCCTGTGGTGGAGGAGATTTTGTATCCGGCGATGGAAGATTATCAGCTGGATATTATGATAGGTGAAGGGCCGGCAGCGCGCTCTATCAAGCTTGATTTACCGCCGTTCACTCTAGTGGGGGCGACAACACGGGCAGGGGCTTTGACTTCACCACTTCGGGCGCGTTTTGGGATCCCGCTACGGCTTGAATTCTATAATATCAAAGATTTAAGCACCATAGTCACGCGTTCGGCGCAGGTGATGGAACTGGATATTGATGCTGAAGGTGCATTTGAAATCGCACGCCGTTCACGTGGTACACCGCGGATAGCTAACCGACTGCTTCGCCGCGTGCGGGATTACGCGCAGGTGAAGCATGATGGCGCTGTCACTAAGTTTGTTGCCGACCATGCACTAGACTTGCTGGATGTCGATAATGAAGGTTTCGATTACATGGACCGCAAGTTACTACTCGCCATTATCGATAAGTTTATGGGTGGCCCAGTTGGACTCGATAACTTAGCAGCAGCCATAGGCGAAGAACGCGAAACTATTGAAGATGTGCTAGAACCCTTTTTGATCCAGCAAGGCTTTATCCAACGCACGCCCCGCGGCCGTATTGCAACCGCACGGGCATATCAACATTTTGAGTTGATCAAACCCGAGTAATCATCAGTTTGATGATACAGACTCTAAGAGGCGACCTAAGTGGTCGCTTTTTTATAAAGAAAATTTTTCCTTGAATGTGGTCCGTATGAGATGTAAGTCATTTATTTAAGAATAAGAAATAGGGAGTGTTTAGAGGGATTGGAAGCTAATACTTATATTTAAAATTAATATGCAAGATCAGTAACAAATAGTCATTTCAAAGGCGTGCAGAATTATTTGTACCTTAATTGTTAAACCATAATTTTAGACGTTGTTAAAATGCATAATTAGCACAATTGATACATAGTGTATCTCTGTTTTAATGCAATTTATCTATGTTTATCGGTATTTTAGCGCTTTGGCTATCTGTGGATATTGCTAGATATGCAGATTTAACAATAGTTAATCAATACACTGTTCTTCTAGATAACTTTAATAATGATTTAAAAGTGTGATCCGCATCACATTTTTTAATGTGCAAAATGTTGCGCTTATGTTTCCCGTTAACAGTCTTAAAGTCTGCTCAATATCAATCTGGTGGTGATTAACTCTGCGTAAGTGTGGTTAATAAGGGTGTTGAAAAATAACATTCAAATTAATTAACCAAATAAATCACAATAATTAACAATATGGTTTTATTGGTTAAAATTTTGAGCATTGACGGAGTTAAAGTGAATCCTCAGTATCAGGTGCAACACTAGTACAGCAATAGCTGTACAAGCTGTAAGCATAAAAATAATAGTAAGATCTAGGGAGCATTCATACATGATCAAAAGAACTAAAGTAGCGTCAGCTATTAACTTAGCTATCGTTGCATCTATCACTACTGGTGCATTTGTTACGTCAAGCGCATTTGCTGCTGAAGAAAAAGCAAAAGTTGAACGTATTGAAGTGACAGGTTCACGCATTCAACGCCAAGATATGGAAACAGCATCTCCTGTGACCGTTATTGATGCTGCTGCGATTAAAGCGGAAGGTTTTACTTCTGTTGACCAAATGCTGCAAGTACAGACTTCGATGGCGGGTGCGGCAATTGGTTCAACAACAAACAACGGTGCAGACGGTGTTGCACAAGTTGATTTACGTGGCATGGGTTCACAACGTACGCTTGTGTTATTAAACGGTCGCCGCATGGTGAACTCTGGTTCCGGTGCTAACAGCTCTGTGGATTTGAACTCTATTCCAGTCGCTATGATTGCACGTGTTGAAATTCTGAAAGACGGCGCATCAGCGGTTTACGGTTCTGATGCGATTGCTGGTGTAGTGAATATTATCACTAAGAAAGACTTTGAAGGTTTCCAGCTCGATTTTAACGGTAGTGGCACTGACAAGGGTGACGGTAAAAATGGCGACGTAAGTGCACTATACGGTTTCAATACCGATGGTGGTAATTACACCTTTGGTGCTGCTTTTTCTGACCGTCGTGGCGTGATCCAAGGTGACCGTGATTGGACTGAACCTGGTGCAAGTTCATTTATCCCTGAAGGTACTTTAGGCGGCAAGATTAAAGATGCCAATGGCAACTGGGTAGACCGTTCATACGGTTATGATTTTACCCAAGATAGTTACTATCAAACACCAAGTGAACGTCGTAGTTTATTTGCTAACATGACTCAAGAGTTAGGTAATGATGTTGTGTTAACTGCAGATGCTATTTATACCAACCGTCGTTCTAACCAGCAAATGGCTGCTCAACCCGCTGATCTTATGCTAAATGTTTGCGGCGCGGCGGGCGTTCCAGCCGGAGCTCCATGTGTAACGCTTGATAGCGGCATGATCGCAGCAGGTATTAAAGCCGATGATAAGGGTTTAGTTAACTATCGTCGCCGGACTAACGATGTAGGTCCTCGTATTTATACTCAGGATACTGATACTTGGCGTTTATCAGGTGGTTTAGCGGGCACCTTAGATGTTCATACTGGTATGAATTGGGATGTAACCTACACCTATGGTAAAAACCAAGCTAAAACTGCAGTAGATAATTCTATCAATGCATCAGATATGCTTGATTCGATCTATGCAAATCCTAATGCATGGTTTAGTGGCACCCCATTAACACAGCAAATGATTAACGAAATCGGTTATTCAGAGCAAGCAAATGGTGGTAATGAGCAACAAACACTTTCTGCTGGTTTAAATGGCGAATTGTTTGATTTAAAAGCAGGTGCCGTTGGTTTTGCGATTGGTGCAGAATACCGTCGTGAAAGTGGTTTTTATAATCCTGATCCTGTAGTTGTTGCTGGTGAAAGTACTGCTGCTCAACAAGACCCTACAGATGGTAACTACAACGTTATCTCTATTTTCCAAGAAGTAAGTGTGCCTTTCACTGAGAAATTAACGGGTGAATTTGCGCTACGTTTAGATGATTACTCTACTTTTGGTAAAGCAACGACTTGGAAGATTGGCTTAACTTATGCCGCAACGGATGAGTTAATGGTTCGTGGTGTAGCGGCTACTGGTTTCCGTGCTCCAAGTGTTGCTGAATTGTATGGTGGTAACTCAGGTTCGTTTGATTATTTAGATGATCCATGGGGCAATGCTCAAGATCCACAAATTTTAGTAAATCGTACATCAGATCCAGATTTAAAGCCTGAAGAATCAGAGTCTTATACGGCTGGTTTAGTGTATTCGCCAAGCTATCTTGATGGTATGTCTGTGACTTTGGATTACTGGAGTTTCAAAGTTGATAACGCGATTGCGCGTATGGACACTCAAGCAGGTCTAGATGCATGTCATAGATTCCAAGTAGATGGCGATGCAACAGGTGCAGCATCTTGTGAAATTTTCAATATCGGCGCTAATGGCGATTTAGATAATTTAACGAATGCTTTAACTAACGTGGGTACACAAGACACGAGTGGTGTAGATTTCAACTTAGCCTACAGCTTTGAGCTTATTGGTTTAGATTGGAAACTAAACAATGACACAACTTACTTAGTTAACTTCGAGCAGGATGGTGAAAGCTATACTGGTACTATTGATGGTAACTTTGGTGCTTATGCCCGAGTTCGTAACAACTTTAGCTTGTCAGCGGGTCAAGATGATTGGAGTGTTATGTACTTCAATCGTTATATCGGCGGAATGACAGATCTAGCTCAAGGTACTGATGTAGACTCAATTTTGTACCATAACATTTCTGGTACTTATCATATCAATGATATGACGACTGTCAGTTTAGGCGTTAAGAATTTCACTGATGAAAAACCAGTTACTGTTTCTAACGGTAGCGATGGTGGTACAGTTCCACAAGTATATGACACAGTCGGCCGCGTGATTTACGGTGGTGTAACTGTTAAATTCTAAGCTAAGTTCAGACTCTTAGTTTCTAAAAAGCGCCTTAGGGCGCTTTTTTATTGGGAGTTTACGAGATGATTTTAGAGTCGCTAATCATCCGTTGATTGGTTGTTAATATCGTATTTTGTTCACAGTTTTCAACATCACACTTCTTAACGAATGTAATAGCGCTAGAGTCGTCTCGATTCGCATGGTAATATAAATGATATAGATTCTCGTTTGGGCTTTAAGGATGAGTAAAATACTCTTGGTCGATGATGATCCATTGTTTAGCGTGTGGTTAGCTGATGCCCTATGTACGCAAGGGCATGAGGTTAAGTGTGCGGTTAATGGCATAGAGGGTCTGGCATGCATTGAAAGTTTTGCTCCAGACATCATAGTGCTTGATTTAGTGATGCCACAGATGAATGGGTTTGAGTTGCTAAAAGCGCGTGAATGTTCAACGCCAGTATTGATGATTTCAGCACGTGACAATGAAGATGATCGCATCACTGGTTATGAATTGGGGGCAGATGATTTTCTGAGTAAGCCGTTTAGCATAAAAGAGATTTTTGTCCGCTTACGAGCCTTAGAGCGGCGTCTCTGTGCTGGTCACTCTCACTCGCCGCAAATGGCGACTGTGGCGGCTAAAGTGATTAACTTCGATGAAATGAGTTATAGGATCACTATTGGCACCCGCTATGTCGATTTGACCCAAACCGAGTTTAAATTATTTAAATATCTTTTTGAAAGAAAAGGCCAAGTCATCACTAAGCAAGAGTTGCAGCGCTCAGTGCTACAGAAAGATTTGGGCCGATTTGACCGCAATCTGGATATGCACATTAGTAACACTCGCCGCAAGCTAGCCAATATCAGCTTGCCGCGTAATTTGATAAATACAGTACGAGGCCAAGGTTATAGTTTTATGGTCTAATATCTTCATTAATTTATAGCGAAAGGCTCTTTTTTGTGGATTTTAGGCGTGTTAACTGGTTAATTAAAGGCCGATTGCAAGTGTCTTGACTGAATTTAATGGCTTTCGTTTTCCCCTTGGGATGTTTTGGTTTATTCTATCGGCCATATAATAAAATGTGCCGTGTGCTATCTGTCGCACGCCATTAAATTGCCCTTAGTTTTAACAACCTATTAGGAATCATTATGCGGATCAGTGCCAACTTTGATGGCGGAAATATCCAAGTCGTCAATCTTGATAATAAAGACGATATTCAACTTGCTATCCGCCCTGATGCGGGTGGTGAGTTTTATCAATGGTTCAATTTTCGATTTGAAGGTGAGGTGGGTAACCATTACACCTTGAATATTATCAATGCGGGAACCGCTTCTTATACCAAAGGATGGGAAGATTATCAGGCGGTAGCCAGTTATGATCGCCAGCATTGGTTCCGTATTCCTACTCAATATCAAGATGGTAAACTGAGCATTAGCATAGAATTAGATTGCGATGCCATTCAAATCGCTTACTTTGCACCCTACAGCTATGAGCGTCATTTAGATTTACTCAGCGGCGCCCAGTTACACCCAGATGTCAATTTAGAGCATTTAGGCCTGACCTTAGATGGCCGCGATATTACTCTGATGAAAGTAGGGAATGGCGATCCTTCTAAACGCAATATTTGGATCACCGCCAGACAACATCCGGGTGAAACGATGGCTGAATGGTTAGTTGAAGGCCTAGTGAATCGTTTACTCGATAATGACTGTCCCACGGCAAAGGCGCTGCTTGATAAGGCCAATTTCTATATAGTGCCCAACATGAATCCCGATGGCAGTGTCAGAGGCCATCTGCGCACTAACGCGATTGGGATTAATCTTAACCGCGAGTGGCAAACACCGAGTTTAGAAAAAAGCCCTGAGGTATATCACGTCGTCAACAAGATGCAGCAAACGGGTGTTGACCTGTTTTATGATGTGCATGGTGATGAAGGCTTACCTTATGTGTTTCTAGCGGGTTGTGAAGGCGTCCCCGCTTATAATGATAAACTCGCGCAGCTGCAAGCGGACTTTAGTCAAGCATTGACCTTAGCCAGTGCCGATTTTCAAACTCAGTATGGGTATGATAAAGATGAGCCCGGTCAAGCGAATCTGACCGTAGCGTCTAATTGGGTTGCCCAGACCTTCAAGTGTTTATCAAATACCCTTGAGATGCCGTTTAAAGACAATAACAATCTGGCCGATCCTTTTGTGGGTTGGTCACCAGAACGCAGTATTTATTTAGGTGAAGCATCGCTAATTGCCATGCTCGCCGTTGTTGATAAGTTACGTTAGGGCGAGGCTGATATGGCATTAATTGAATGTCCGGTGTGTCGTAAACGTATGTCGAGCAAAGCGCCTTCATGCCCCCATTGCCAAGCAAAAACCGATGGCGACAATGAGTCCTTATCGCGCATTAGCCATATTCAAAAGTCCAGCAGCTTAATGAATCAGAGTTTCGTTGCTATGACCTTGTTCATTGCTGGTGTGGTGATTTGGTTTTGGGGTGGGGAACCCGCCGAAGGTATGCGTGCGAATATCGCCGGAATATGCTTTGTGTTTGGTTTTGTAGGTTATCTCATTACACGAGTCAGAATCGTGTTACATAAGCGGAAAAGTGTATGACGGATATTAATCAAGTGATCGACCAAATGCCCGTTGAAGTCTATGAAAGGCTTCGCAGTGCTGCAGAGCTGGGTAAGTGGGAGGATGGTACTGTGTTGAGTGAGACTCAGCGTGAATCGACTCTGCAGGTGGTTATGTTGTATCAAGCGCGTAAGCTTGAGCAAACAGAGCATTTCACTATTGCATCTGACGGTAAAATTAATGAGCTGTCTAAGGCCGAGCTGAAAAAGCAATTCCGCGGTGAGCCAATTGCCGAGTTTAAAGCGCAGGATTTATAATTTCTGACTGGCCGCGCAGATCGGCTTGCAAGGTGTGCTTTATTAGGAATTAGGTGTAAGTCTGAGGTTGGCAAGGGGAGCTAGCATTTTATCTTTTGTTAGTGATATCAATGCTAACATTGATTTGATATAAAATAACTTCAATGCAACTCTTGGTCCGCAAAAGTCTTAAAATAAACGCTCATTTAGTGCTGTTAAGTCTGAACTAAAATCTAGTCTGAGTTTAAATCAAAAAAGCCCATCAAATATGGGCTTTTTTGTTGCTAGCGTTTGAGGGCAACAAACAGATTAGAAGACTATATCTTTAATCTATGCTCAGTTCACCGACTAGATTTTGTAACATGGCCGCTTTTATCTCAGCTGGCTGCAAATTTTTAGATAGCAAATAATGCAGTTTTGCTAAGGCCGCTTCTATGGTCATATCGGCGCCACTGATCACGCCTGCTTTGGCTAATGCATTGCCTGTGGCGTAGCCACCCATATTCACCTTACCTTGGAAACATTGGGTTAGATTCACCAGCACTATGCCACGTTCATCTGCTTGCCTTAAGGTTTTGAGTAAGGCGGCATCCTGCGGCGCGTTACCCACACCAAATGTTAGCAGTATGAGGGCTTTAACTGGCTGTTGCAGAATGTTCTCAAAAATCTGTGTTGATATCCCAGGATACAAGGTCACCACACCGACAGGTTGTGGGCTGATATGAGCGACTTCTAATGGGGTATCGTTGGCAACGGTGATCTTGCCTGCGCGCAGATTGATTTTGATCCCAGCTTCAAGCAGTAGCGGGAAGTTAGGCGAAGCAAAAGCATCGAAGCCGTCGGCATGGGCCTTAGTCGAGCGATTACCCCTAAAGAGTTTGTTATTGAAGAATAAACACACTTCTGCGACCGGATAATTCGCTGCAATATAGAGTGAGTTTAATAAATTGGTTTGGCCGTCTGAGCGTAGCTGGGCGAGGGGAATTTGCGAGCCCGTCACTATCACAGGTTTTGACAAGCCTTGCAGCATAAACGACAGTGCCGAAGCCGTGTACGCCATGGTATCTGTGCCGTGAAGGATCACAAAGCCATCGTACTTATCGTAATTGGCTTGTATATCGTCGGCGATCATCTGCCAATCGGTTGGTGCCATATTGGAAGAGTCGATAAGCGGGCAGTATTCGTGGATGACGAATGTCGGCATTTCTTCATGGTAAAACTCAGGCATAGATTGCACGCACTGAGTCAGGAATCCCGCGACGGGGACAAAGCCGTTATCGGTCTTTTGCATACCGATGGTGCCGCCAGTATAGGCAACATAAATGGAGCGTTTAGTCATTCTTGTCGTTTTCTTAGCTTCAAGTGGCCGAATTATACGATTTTACTGACATAAACCCAATAAAAAAGCCCGGAGATCCGGGCTTTGTCTTTGTCATCATCTTGAAGTTGCGAGCTGCAACCTAGACGCTAGCAGATTTAGTTCATCATATTGCAAGTATCACAGTAGATGTAGACGTTATTTGGATCATCAAAAGAGGTTAACGTTTTCAAACTGCTAGTCCACTGTTGTAGCATTTGCTCTAACATCGATGACTGACTTAGTGAGGCGGGCAGGTAGCTCGATACTGAGGCAAACATCTGCTGCATGAATTTTTGTTCGGGTGTCAGCTCTTGCTCGATGACGCGGGTATCAAATAGCGTCATATCCGCGAGTTTAGCGGCTTTAGCAATCGCCTCATCTAAATCACCCAGTTCATCGACTAAGCCAAGCTCAAGAGCCTTTTTACCGCTCCACACACGGCCTTGAGCAATCTTATCGACTTGTTCTATGGTCATCTTACGTTCTTTGGCGACCAGGGAGATAAAGTCCGAATAGCCGCGTTCAATATGACGTTGGATAATCGCTTCAATCTGGGGGGAAAGTGTGCGGGTAATAGATAATCCTGCCCATTCAGAGGTTGATACGCCATCGGTATGTACGCCTATACTGGCCAGAGAATCTTCAAAGGTGGTGATCATGCCGAAGATCCCAATCGAGCCCGTAAGCGTGGTTGGCGTTGCGAAGATGTAGTCGGCACTGGCCGAAATCCAGTAGCCTCCTGAAGCCGCTAAACTGCCCATGCTGACGACAACAGGTTTGCCCGCCTCTTTAAGTGCCAGTAATTCTTGACGAATTTGCTCCGAGGCAAAGGCGCTACCGCCAGGGCTATCGACACGCAGTACTAAGGCTTTAACGTGTTTATCAAAACGCGCTTTACGTAACAGTTCGGCAGTGCTTTCGCCGCCAATTTGGCCCGCAGGTTGAGTGCCGTTCAAAATTGTGCCACTTGCCACAATAATACCAACACTGTCTTGCTCTACAAAGCTGGGTAATGGCGTCACTAAGGTTAAGTAATCATAAAAACTGACTTGCTTGAAACTGTCACCACTGCTGGCTTTTCCTACGGTTTCTAGCATGGTTTTACGAAAATCTTCTGTGGTCGCTAGGTTATCAACCCATTTCATGTTAATTGCCATTGTGGCTGAATCGCCATTGGCCTTATCGAGCTCTGCCAAATAAGTGGTTGCGTCGGGCACCAGAGAATTCGGTTCGATATTGCGATTGCCAGCAACCGTTTGTGTGTAGCTTTGCCATACATCGGCTAACAGTGCACTACTGGCTTCCCGGGCAGCATCTGACATATTGTCACGTATGTAGGGTTCAACCGCAGATTTAAAGGTCCCCACGCGGAAAATATGCGCTTTGACTTTGAGTTTTTCTAAGGCCGATTTGAAATATTGGTTGTACATACTCAGGCCATCAAGCGAGACACCGCCTTGGGGATTGAGGTAAATGGTGTCGGCAAAACTGGCGAGGAAATATTGATTTTGCTCGTAGTAGTTGCCGATGGCGATGACTTTTTTACCGCTCTCTTTAAAGCGATTGAGTGCATTTCCGATAGATTGTAGTTTGCTGATCCCAGCACGTTTAAGATCGACCAGATCGAGCACTAGTACGCTAATACGTTGATCTTGCGCTGCACTGTCAATGACATAAAGCACATCGGCGAGTAGGATTTCACCATCGGCGTTGGCATTTTGGCCTTGTTTGAATGCGGCTTCTAAGGGATCGACTTGTTGTTTCTGATCGACAATAGAGCCTGCTAAATTAAGCACCAGTGCCGAATTATCTTCAACTTGGATATCTTCGCTACTGCCAATGGAGATAATGATCGCGGCTAAGAGTCCAAAAAAGATTAGATTGAGGATGAGTTTACGCGTCCCGTTCAGGGTGTGCCAAATAAACAAACATATTCTCTTGAAAAACGATGGGTTAGCGGACATCTGCCACTCCTTTATAAGTCCAATCTGCCAATGCTAACTGAAAATGGCGCTACAGGCTAAACACAATTGTAAAGGATTTTGACTGATGGCCTCGATCCAACGGTTGAGCTTAGATTTGACACAAGGTATGCTGATTTAAATCACTTGTTTTAAAAGGATGTTTGAATGTCGTTTCCCCATTTATTAGAACCCTTAGATCTGGGATTTACCCAGCTCAAAAACCGCGTGCTTATGGGCTCAATGCACACAGGTTTGGAAGAAGAAAAGGGCGGATTTGAGAAACTGGCAGCGTTCTACAAAGAACGCGCTCTGGGCGGTGTGGGTTTGATTGTGACGGGTGGTATTTCCCCCAATCTTCGTGGTCGCCTTACGCCCCATGCCTGTCAGCTGAGTTTTCCTTGGCAAGTGGGTAAGCATCGCGTGGTAACGCAGGCGGTGCATGAGGCTGGCGGTAAGATCTGTATGCAAATTTTGCATGCGGGACGTTATGGCTATCATCCTTTTTCCCAAGCACCGAGCAAGATTAAATCACCCATTACACCTTTTACGCCGTCTGCTATGTCTAGTCGCCAAGTGCGCTCGACCATTAAGGATTACGCCAGTTCAGCCGCCCTTGCCAAGAAAGCGGGTTACGATGGTGTTGAGGTGATGGGCTCTGAAGGATATTTGATCAATCAGTTTGTCAGTGCGCGCACCAACACTCGCACCGATGAATGGGGCGGTGCGTTTGAAAAGCGGGCGCAATTCCCGATTGAGATTGTTAACGCGATACGGGCAAAGGTCGGAAAAGACTTCATCATTATCTTCCGTTTATCTATGCTCGATCTAGTGGATAACGGTTCAACTTGGGATGAAGTGGTGCAGCTCGCCCAGTGGTTAGAGCAAGCTGGTGTGTCCATTCTAAATACGGGCATTGGCTGGCATGAAGCGCGTGTACCGACCATTGCGACAAGCGTGCCCCGTGGCGCCTTTGCGTGGGTGACGGAAAAGCTCAAACAATCTGTTTCCGTTCCCTTAATTGCGACTAACCGCATTAACACCCCGGAGATTGGTGAGCAGATTATCGCCTCTGGTCAAGCTGACATGGTGTCGATGGCGCGGCCTTTCCTTGCCGATCCTGAGTTTGTGAATAAGGCAGCGGCGAACACACCGGAGCTTATCAACACCTGCATTGGCTGCAACCAAGCATGTCTTGACCATACCTTTTCCCTCAAGCGCGCAACTTGCTTAGTGAATCCTCGCGCCTGTTATGAGACTGAAATCAACTTCTTACCCACAGTAAATAAAAAGCGTATTGCGGTGATGGGTGCAGGTCCTGCGGGCATGGCGTTTTCTGTTTATGCCGCCATGCGTGGCCATGACGTTGTTTTGTTTGAAGCGAAATCCGAGGTGGGTGGTCAGTTTAATCTCGCCCGTAAAATCCCTGGGAAAGAAGAGTTTAACGAGACTATTCGTTATTTCATTAACCAAATTAAGCTGCATAAGGTGGAGCTGAGATTAAACACTCGCCTCGATGCCAGTGTGTTGGCGACCGAAAAGTTTGATGAAGTGGTAATCGCCTCAGGCGTTATGCCGCGTGATTTAGTCTTACCCGGTTTTGACGACCCACGGGTGGTCGATTATCAAAAAGTGCTCTCGGGTGAAGTGACTGTCGGTAATACGGTGGCCTTGATTGGCGCCGGCGGTATAGGATTCGATATGGCGCACTTTTTGTGTGAGCGCCACTCGAGCACCTTGGACCCCGATAAATGGCTACAACAGTGGGGCATAGATAAAACTTACCAGCATGCGGGCGGCCTAACTGAACCTCACTCCGACACTACTGATCATCGTAAGGTGTTTTTACTGCAACGTAAAACGTCGAAGATGGGCAAAGGCTTAGGCAAAACAACAGGCTGGATCCACCGTCTTGTGCTTAAGCAACATGATGTGAAGATGAAAACGGGCGTGAGTTACGACAAGTTTGATGATGCAGGACTGCATATTCGCGTGGGTGAAACCGCTGAAGTGCTGGCCGTCGATAACGTCGTCTTGTGTGCTGGGCAAGAATCGAATCGCACGTTAGTGGATGAGATGAAAGCGACGGGCCTGCCTGTGCATCTGATTGGTGGCGTAGATGTCGCGGCAGAGCTTGATGCTAAGCGTGCAATCCGCCAAGGTGCTGAACTGGCAATGCGTTTATAGAATTTGATAAGCCTTACGTTTTAAACCTTAAGTATTCAATTTTAGATCCTGAAAGCCTGAACTTGTGTTCAGGCTTTTTTGTTTTAGCTTGTTTTAGCTTGTTTTAGCTTGTTTTAGCTTGTTTTAGTTTTTTGTGTGAATGCATTGTAAATAGAGAAACGGGAGAATAGTGGGTTTTAAAACGTTTGGTATCTAATGGCGCGGATTGAATAAGGCTGTATTGAAAGGGGCTGTTTGTCTTAAAGCTACTCTTTGTTTAAAAGCTCATTTTTGTTTTAAAGCGATTTTGGGTTTTAACGCCACATCTTGTTTAAAGCAGCTTATTGAACAATCGAGTTTTGCCGTTATGAGTCTTCAAACACTGCCTGTTTCTGCGTGCGTGTGTCACTTGCTACATTTTGTGTTTGCTTTGGCTTAGCCAAACTGGCTTTATTCTGATGAGATTGACACGTATAGGTGACCACCGCTGCACCTTCAGGTGATAAGTCCAGCTCTAAATCTTCGGTTGGCACACAGCAGCAGGGCAAACATTCATCATGTTTAAGTTCGGCTAAGGGTTCGTTTAAGTAGCTGACTTTTCCGCTGATGACGCGTGTTTTGCAGGCACCGCAGAAACCGTTGCGGCATTCTGAGAAGATTTTGACGTTTTTTGCCTCGAGCGCTTGCAACAAGGTGCCTTGTTGCTCGGTAAAGAGCAACACAGGTTGACCTTGAAGGCGCACGATTGGCGCCTTCGCAAACAGGTTTTGTGGTCGTTTTTTCGATGTCACTGTTGCAATGCCATTTTTAATGTCACTTTTGAGCGTCTTAGAGATCGAAGTCGAGGAACTCATCACCATCAACCGCGGAGTCGATTTGGCCGACAAGGTATGAAGAGACTTCAACTTCCTGTGGTGCAACTTGCACTGCATCGCTTTCTAACCAGTTTTTCATCCAAGGTAATGGATTGGTTATTTCTGGGTATGGTTGCGGTAGATTCACCGACTTCATGCGTTGATTAGTAATAAACTCAACGTATTGGCACAGGATCTGTTCATTCAAACCTATCATAGAGCCGTCTTTGAACAGGTATTTGGCCCATTCTTTTTCTTGCTCTGCGGCTTTGAAGAATAAATCGAAAGCTTCCTGTTGGCATTCTGCAGCAATTTCACCCATTTCTGGATCGTCTTTACCGCCTTGCATGATGCTTAAAATATGCTGAGTGCTGTTTAAGTGTAAGGCTTCATCACGGGCAATAAGGCGAATGATTTTCGCGTTACCTTCCATCAGTTTACGTTCAGCAAAGGCAAATGAGCAGGCAAAGCTAACATAGAAACGAATAGCTTCTAGGGCGTTGACTGACATCATGCATAGGTACAAGGCTTTTTTCAGGGTGCGGGTATTGACTATGACTTCTTTGCCATCGATAACATGGGTTCCTGCACCGAGTAAATGGAATATCTGAGTCAGTTGGATCAAGTGATCGTAATAAGCGGCGATATCGGTCGCACGGCTTAATATTTCTTTGTTCACGACGATATCGTCGAAGATCACTGAAGGATCGTTAACGATATTACGAATGATGTGGGTGTATGAGCGCGAGTGAATCGTCTCAGAGAAAGACCAAGTCTCAATCCAGGTTTCTAATTCAGGCAGTGATACCAGCGGCAAAAAGGCCACATTGGGTGAGCGACCTTGAATCGAGTCGAGTAGGGTTTGGTATTTCAGGTTCGAAATAAAGATGTGTTTTTCATGATCAGGCAATGCACCGTAGTCAATCTTATCGCGACTGACGTCTACTTCTTCTGGGCGCCAAAAGAAAGATAACTGCTTTTCTATCAGTTTTTCGAACACTTCATATTTTTGTTGATCGTAGCGCGCCACGTTGACCGATTGACCAAAAAACATAGGTTCACGGGTGGCATCGTTGGGTGTTTGACAGAAGGTAGAGTAGGCCATGGTGCTATTTTTCCAATGGATAGGGATCCACTAAATAGGGATCCCTATAAAACCGTTAACGTTAAAGTTAAAGACTAGATTTTACATGCGCCGCCGGCGCAACCGTCATCTTCTTTCTCTAAATTGGTGATGTCATCGTGTGAATCCGACGCACCATCGCGAGTGTTATGGTAGTAAAGCGTTTTAACACCTAACTTGTAAGCATTGAGCAAATCTTTCAGCAGGGTTTGCATGGGTACTTTACGGCCTTCAAAACGTGAAGGATCGTAGTTAGTGTTAGCCGAAATCGCTTGGTCAACGAATTTCTGCATAATACCCACTAGCTGTAAGTAACCGTCGTTACTTGGCATTTTCCACAGCAATTCATAGCTATCTTTCAGTGTATCGAAATCTGGTACCACTTGTTTTAGCTGACCGTCTTTGCTCGATTTCACGCTGATAAGGCCACGTGGTGGCTCAATACCATTGGTCGCATTGGAGATTTGCGACGAGGTTTCTGATGGCATTAATGCCGACAGCGTTGAGTTACGCAGGCCATATTGCTTGATATCGCTACGCAGTGATTCCCAGTCTAAGTGCAATGGTTCGGCACAAATTTTATCCAAGTCACGTTTGTAGGTATCGATTGGCAAAATACCTTGAGAGTAAGTGGTCTCGTGGAATAACGGACATGCACCTTGCTCTTTGGCTAAGTTCATTGAGGCTTTCAGTAAATAGTACTGAATCGCTTCGAAGGTTCTGTGGGTTAAAGCGTTCGCGCTACCATCGGAATACTTCATGCCGTTTTTCGCTAAATAGTTAGCGAAGTTGATCACGCCTATGCCTAAAGTACGGCGATTCATCGAGGCAATTTGAGCGGCCTTGATAGGGTAATCTTGATAATCCAATAGATTATCCAGTGCGCGTACGGCGAGGTCGGCTAATGGCTCAATATCAGATAACTCTTTGATAGAACCTAAGTTAAGTGCTGACAGCGTACAAAGCGCGATTTCACCTTCTGGATCATCGATGTTGTTTAATGGTTTAGTCGGCAGGGCGATTTCAAGACACAGGTTAGACTGTCTGATCGGCGCGACTTTTGAATCAAACGGGCTGTGAGTGTTGCAGTGATCCACGTTCTGAATGTAGATACGGCCCGTTGAGGCACGCTCTTGCATCATCAGTGAAAACAGCTCAACGGCTTTTATCGTTTTCTTACGAATGCTGCTGTCTTGCTCATATTGCAGATATAAACGTTCGAATTCGTTTTGATCTTCAAAGAAAGCATCGTACAAGCCAGGTACGTCAGATGGGCTAAATAAACTGATGTTTTCGCCTTTGATCAGACGTTGATACATGACTTTGTTCAACTGCACACCGTAGTCTAAATGACGGATACGGTTGTCTTCGACGCCGCGGTTATTTTTCAATACCAGTAGAGATTCGACTTCTAAGTGCCAAATAGGGTAGAACAGGGTCGCAGCACCGCCACGCACGCCGCCTTGAGAACACGACTTCACTGCGGTTTGGAAATACTTATAGAAAGGTAAACAACCTGTGTGGAAGGCTTCACCACCACGGATTGGGCTCCCTAAGGCGCGAATACGACCGGCGTTAATACCGATACCCGCACGTTGGCTGACGTATTTCACGATAGACGAAGCGGTCGCGTTGATAGAATCTAAGCTGTCACCACATTCGATCAGTACGCAAGAGCTAAACTGACGCGTTGGGGTGCGCACACCGGCCATAATTGGCGTTGGCAGCGACAGTTTAAAAGTTGATACCGCGTCATAGAAATCTTTAACGTATTTCAGGCGCGTCTCTTTTGGATAACGGGCAAACAAGCAAGCCGCGACCAAAATGTAAAGGAACTGCGCGCTCTCATAGATTTCGTGGGTCACACGGTTTTGAACTAAATATTTGCCTTCAAGCTGTTTTACCGCAGCGTAGGAAAAATCCATATCGCGCCAATGGTCGATATAGGTATCCATCACATCCAGCTCTTCGCGGGTGTAATCTCTTAAAATGTGTTGATCGTATTTACCCAGCTCAACCAATTTAGTCACGTGAGCATACAATGCGGGCGGTTCGAACTGACCGAAGGCCTTCTTACGCAAATGAAACACCGCTAAACGGGCAGCGAGGAACTGATAGTCCGGTGATTCTGGAGAAATTAAATCCGCCGCAGCCTTGATAATGGTTTCATGGATAGCTTCGGTTGGGATGCCATCGAAAAACTGTAGGTGCGAGCGAAGTTCAACTTCCGAAACAGAAACGTTTTTTAATCCCTTGGCTGCCCAAGTAATTACGCGGTGTATTTTTTCGAGATCGATATTCTCACGATCGCCACAGCGTTTTGTGACTGTCATAGTGCTATTCATTTGGAGATAGGCCTTGGTTCTTATATGTATTTAGGTGAGCAAAATCACCGTACGTATCCTTGTAAAACAATCAATAATCGTCCCTTAAATACAGCTGACTGGTTACAAACGAGTCAATTAAGCGGCGAGCTTCTAGTGTGTCTGATTGTTACCTATACACAAGATATGGTGTTTTAAATTATATGGGATACAAGATAGTGAGGTTTGCCCCTATTTGCAAGTCTGAATTCAGGGGACATCTTGTGGATAACGTGAGGATAAAATTTTGCGTTAGTAACGACTAACCTTGAAGCTCAATTTCAGGTTAGCGTGTCACACTCATGGGGGATTTTTAGGCGATCTTTTCTTTAGATCGCGATCGCTCACGAGTGCCGATCTTTTATCCGCCTGACTTTTTCCGTGGGTCATAAATAGTATGCTGACACACTGATGTTCGTCAGTGAAGTTACGTATTGGATGCCTTATTCGTGAGCATTGTAGGCGCTGTTTTTGGTTGATGTTGTTAAGCCAATGCTTCGATTAGTGCTTGATGTAGCTCAGTTGGGCTCGCAAAATGCGCGTGCGCTGGCCATTGCAACGGCTTGTCGTTCACGCCCAGATAACCCCATAGGGCAACGCCGCCTAACATGCCAGCAGCCTTGGCCGCGAGCAAATCTCGCTCGGCATCCCCAAGATACAAAATGTGTTCTGGAGCACAGTTCAGCTGTTGTGCGCCTAACAGCATAGGTGCAGTGTGGGGTTTTGGGTGTTTTGTAGAATCGCCACTAATGATAACGGGCATACGCAAGTGTAAATTCAGTTTTCGCAATAAGGGACGGGTAAACCGGGCTGGCTTGTTGGTGATCACCCCAAACGGCAACTGAGTTAACTCGAGCCAGTCGAGTAATGCCGCTATGCCTGTAAATAGCGCACAATGATCGCCATTTATGCGCTGATAGTGGGCGAGCAGTCCTTGCTGTACTTGAGACCGAAGATCTTCTGCCGCATCAGGGATCGCTGCATCGACTAAGGCAAAACTGCCGTGGGATGCGGCGTAGCGCATGGCCGCTAACGGCTGCGCGGCAATGCCGATGTCTTGAAGACTTAAATTGAGGGCTTGCACCAGATCCGGCGCGGTATCGGCTAAGGTGCCATCGAGATCGAACAGTACGCCTTTGATCTGTGCCAGACTCATATTAATCAACCTTACGCGTCGCTATCATGTAATTCACATCAACCTTAGGCGTGTACTTAAAAATGCCCGTCAATGGGTTGTAGCTTACCCCTAAGGCATCGGTACAGATAAGATCGGTATTATCTACTAGCTCAATCAGCTCCGAAGGCTTAATGAATTTTTTATGCTCGTGGGTGCCAACTGGCAGCATTTTTAGCAAATATTCCGCACCTAAAATGGTGTGCACGTAGGATTTAATGTTGCGGTTGATGGTGGAGAAAAACACATGACCACCGGGTTTGACCATGTCACAGCATGCTTTAATCACAGATTGTGGATCGGGTACATGTTCGAGCATTTCCATGCAGGTCACCACATCGTAATAGGCTTGATGATCTTGGCTGTGGGCCTCGGCGGTATTTTTTACATAATTAATGCTCACGCCCGTTTCGAGGGCATGCAGGCGCGCGACTTCTAGGGGCTCATCACCCATATCTAAGCCATCAACCTCGGCGCCGATGCGGGCCATGCTTTCAGACAAAATGCCGCCACCACAGCCGACATCGAGCACTTTCTTGCCGAAAATACCGCCTGCGGTTTGATCGATATAGTTTAAGCGCAGCGGGTTTAATAGATGCAGCGGCTTAAATTCGCCGTTGAGATCCCACCAAGTTTCGGCCATACGTTCAAACTTTGCGATTTCCTGTGGGTCTACATTGGTATTCTGATGCATGCTATTACCTGAAGAAGCTGTATTGTGCGGCTATTATAACGACTATGTTTGATAAACAAAGTGCTCGACTGAGCTAAGCCCTTGTGGTTGAGTGAATTTTCAGCAGTTATCTGCTTTTATGTTAATTGTTGTGCTCCGTATCGACCTTTTACTTTATCCCTTTGACGATTTTTCCTCATCGTAAGCCGTGAATTTCAACGCTTGTTTATCGCACAAACGACCAAATTGACAGTGTTTTCATCTATTAAGCCACCAGACTCTCAATTCGATAATGATAGGTCTGGCGACATTAAATAACTGTGTTAGAATGCCAAATCACGTTTTTGGGCTAGGCAATGATACGGATTATACGTTGTCGGCTATTTTTCAGGGGAACGAGCAGTTTATGACTGATCTGGCATCATCTATTTCGCCAATTAATATCGAAGACGAACTAAAGAATTCGTACCTTGATTACGCCATGAGCGTTATCGTGGGACGTGCATTACCAGACGTGCGCGACGGCTTAAAGCCGGTTCATCGCCGTGTTCTGTTTGCCATGAGTGAATTGAAGAACGATTGGAACAAGCCTTACAAAAAATCTGCCCGTGTGGTCGGTGACGTCATCGGTAAATATCACCCCCATGGTGATTCTGCTGTTTATGACACTATCGTCCGTATGGCCCAGCCATTCTCACTGCGTTACACCTTAGTAGACGGCCAAGGTAACTTCGGTTCGGTCGACGGTGACTCAGCGGCGGCAATGCGTTATACCGAAATCCGTATGGATAAGTTAGCGCACCAATTACTGGCTGATCTTGAAAAAGAGACAGTGGATTTCGTCCCTAACTACGACGGCACAGAACAGATCCCAGCTGTATTACCTACACGCGTACCTAACCTGTTAATTAACGGTTCATCGGGTATTGCCGTGGGTATGGCAACCAACATCCCACCACACAACCTAACGGAAGTCGTGAAAGGCTGTTTGGCATTGATTGAAGAACCCTCACTGTCGATTGAACAGTTGATGGAATACATTCCTGGTCCGGATTTCCCCACTGCAGCGATTATCAATGGCCGTAAAGGTATTATTGATGCCTATAAAACTGGCCGTGGCCGCGCGATCATGCGTGCTCTGGCAGATGTGGAAACCGAAGATAATGGCCGTGAGCGCATTATCGTCACTGAAATCCCGTATCAAGTGAACAAAGCCCGTTTAATCGAGAAGATTGCCGAGCTGGTTAAAGATAAAAAGCTTGAAGGGATCAGCGGCCTACGCGACGAGTCTGATAAAGACGGTATGCGTATCGTTATCGAAATTAAGCGCGGTGAAGTGGGCGAGGTTGTACTAAATAACCTTTATGCTCAAACGCAAATGCAGTGTTCTTTCGGGATTAACATGGTGGCCCTGACCAATGGTCAGCCTAAACTGTTTAACCTTAAAGAAATGCTCGAATGCTTTATTCTGCATCGCCGTGAAGTGGTGACGCGTCGTACCGTATTTGAACTGCGTAAAGCCCGTGAGCGTGCCCATATTTTGGAAGCGCTGGCGGTTGCACTGGCTAACATTGACCCGATTATTGCACTGATCAAAGCCTCACCAACGCCTGCGGATGCCAAAGTGAAATTGGTTGAGCAAGGTTGGGAATTAGGCCACGTTCAAGGCATGCTGGAAAAAGCGGGCGATGACGCCGCGCGTCCAGAGTGGTTAGAGCCACAATACGGTATTCGTGACGGTCAATACTTCCTGACTGAGCAACAAGCTCAGGCCATTCTGGAACTGCGTTTGCACCGTTTAACCGGTCTTGAGCACGATAAGATCATCGCCGAATACGAAGAACTGCTCGAATTTATCGCGGGTCTGCTGTTTATTTTGCGCAGTCCTGAGCGTTTGATGGAAGTGATCAAGGAAGAATTAGTTCAAATCCTTGAAGAATATGGTGATGCGCGCCGTACAGTGATCAATGCCAACGAAGTCGATATGAGTCTTGAAGACTTGATCAACGAAGAAGACGTTGTGGTAACACTGTCGCACTTAGGTTATGCCAAGTATCAACCATTGACCGATTACCAAGCCCAGCGCCGTGGTGGTAAAGGTAAAGCCGCGACGAAAGTGAAAGACGAAGATTTCGTCGAGAAGCTGTTAGTTGCCAATACCCATGATACCATTTTGTGCTTCTCTGATTTTGGTAAGATGTACTGGCTCAAAGTGTATCAACTGCCATTAGCGAGCCGTACGGCCCGTGGTCGTCCAATTGTTAACTTGTTGCCGTTATCCGATGGCGAGCGCATTACTGCGATTCTGCCAGTACGTGAATACGCTGCGGACAAGTACATCATCATGGCGACCTCACACGGTACTGTGAAGAAAACCGCACTAACTGCTTATAGCAATCCACGTGCAAACGGTATTATCGCCGTTAACCTCAAAGACGGTGACCAACTGATCGGTGTCGATATCACTAACGGTGATGACGAAATCATGTTGTTCTCGAACGAAGGTAAAGTGGTTCGCTTTGGTGAGAAAGTTCGTGATTCTGAAACCGGCGAAGTAAAAACCGATCCTGAAACCGGTGAAGAAGTCTTGTCCTTACGTCCTATGGGCCGTACTGCAACAGGCGTTCGTGGTATCCGTTTAGAAGAAGGTCAAAAAGTCGTGTCGCTTATCGTACCCAAAGGCGATGGCGCGATTCTGACTGTGACTGAAAACGGTTACGGTAAACGGACGCAGCTGTCTGAATATCCTGCGAAGAGCCGTGCGACTAAAGGTGTGGTTTCAATCAAGGTGAGCGAACGTAACGGCGCTGTTGTTGGGGCTGTTCAAGTCGGTCTTAACGACGAACTGATGCTCATCAGTGATAAAGGTACCTTAGTGCGTACACCTGCGAGCGGCGTGTCTATCATTGGCCGTAACACTCAAGGTGTAACGATTATCCGTACTGCGGGCGACGAGAAAGTGGTCGGCCTACAACGTATCGACGAAATCCAAACTGAAGAAGATGAAGTCGAGCTGGATGAAAACGGTTTACCGATTGTTCCTGTCATTATCGAAGGTGAATTAGCCGACGAGGCGCTTGAAGAAGCGCTGGATGACGAAGAAGAGTTGGACGAAGATGAAGACGAGCTTGCTGATGATGAGCAAGACGAAGAGTAATTAAGTGTCATATTAACGAGCGTCCAATTGGACGCTCGTTTTTTTAATGGCATTGATGTTGATAGCATTGTTCGTTTTAGAATGGTTTCGTATTTATCAATACCTACATCATGGTTGGGATTAAGGAGAGTGTCAGTGAGCGCGATTTATAATTTCTGTGCTGGACCTGCAATGTTACCCGCAGCGGTAATGAAAAAAGCACAACAGGAATTACTTGATTGGAATGGCCAAGGCGTTTCCGTGATGGAAATCAGCCACCGAAGTAAAGAGTTCATCGCGCTTACACAACAAGCCGAGTCCGATTTACGTGAACTGATGCAGATCCCCACAAATTACCATGTGCTATTTATGCACGGCGGTGGTCGTGGACAGTTCTCCGCTGTTGTGAATAATTTTTTAGGTAATCATGGCCGAGCTCTGTATTTAGTCAGTGGTCAATGGTCATCTGCCGCATTAGCCGAAGCACAAAAGCTCGTGGGTGAAGCGCAGATTGATAGCTTGAATATTGTTGAAAAACACAATGGACTCAATGCGGTTGTCTTGCCTGATTTACATAAAATCGATGCCGATTATCGCTATGTTCACTACTGCCCTAATGAGACAGTAGATGGTATCGAAATTTTTGATGAATTAGACTCACCTTGGCCAATTGTTGCCGATTTATCGTCAACCATTATGTCACGTGAAATCGACGTCAGCCGCTACGGTTTGATTTACGCTGGCGCACAAAAGAACATAGGTCCATCGGGTCTGTCGATAGTGATAGTGCGCGATGACATGTTAAAACTGCCGAGTTTACCGCAGTCGTCCATCATGGACTATCGTTTAGCCGTTGAGCATGACTCTATGTTCAACACACCGCCAACCTTTGCTTGGTATCTCGCCGCTGAAGTCTTTGCTTGGCTTAAGTCCATTGGCGGCATTGCGAGTATTGCAAAAATTAATCAACAAAAAGCGCAGATGTTATATCAATGCATTGATGGTAATGCTTTCTACCGTAATGGGGTTGTTGCAGCGAACCGCTCACAAATGAACGTGACTTTCCAATTAGTCAACGAAGCACTCGATAGTGAGTTCCTAAAGCAAGCCCAAATAGCTGGACTCGTAGCCTTAAAGGGCCATCGTATCGTAGGGGGTATGCGTGCTAGCCTCTATAATGCAATGCCACTCGATGGTGTAGTTGCTTTGGTCAAGTTTATGAATGAGTTTGCAAACAAACATAGCTAGGCTTAGCTGTATTGAGTCACTCATTAGCTTGCGACGCTTAGCGTCTAGGCTTTTCTGCCTGAATATCAACGTTATGCTTATTGAATGTTGATCATCAGTTAGCCATCTCAAGTGAGACATCCCAAAAGCGAATGCTCAAATGCATTCGTTTTTTTGTTAGCTTTAATTTATCGACAATAGCGTTAAGCAAGATGACGTTGAGACCAGATGCCTTCAAGAACACTCGCTGTGAGAAAGCCTGTGAGCTGACGCGCATTACTGAATAAGATGCTGGGTTAGTTGTATGCTATTGTTTATCATGATTAAAAGAACGTATCTTTAAATGCGTGTACACGATAAATCAATAGGATGTCACCGATGGATTTGGCCAAGCTTTCGCGGATTAGTATGAAGCATTTGATCACTTTGCATGTGATGCTCGATACCTTGAGCGTAACCGCCAGCGCCGAACGTTTATGTTTAAGTCCCTCATCCGTCAGTAAAACCTTAAGCCAGCTCAGGGACAGCTTGAACGATGAACTGTTCTATCGTAACGGCAACTCACTGGTAGCAACCCCATTGGCAAGACGATTAGGCCCAAGCGTGCAGCAAATGATCAATGATATGAATCAGATCATGAGTCAGGATGCGTTTAACCCTGCTCATTTTGAGGGGCATTTTTCGCTTGCGATGCGCGAAAGTACCTTTGAACTGCTGGCCGCCAAACTTAGCGCCCATATTCTGAGCTTGGCTCCTAATATCCGCCTCGATATTTACAGTAAAGACAATATTGGTTTTGATGGATTGCTTAAAGGTACATTAGACTTTGTGCTGTTACCCCATGATCTGAGTCAACCTAATCCTCTTCAAGACGATCTGGTGTGGGAAACCTTATTTAGCGATGAAATGATCTGCCTGATGAATTCATCCCATCCCTTGGCTAAACAGCCGCATATCAGCTTCGATGATTACCTGAGTTTTAGCCATATTGGCATTACCGATACGGATCTCAGTACGCCTTTTTTTGATATTTTGCTCGCCCAGCAATCTAAAAAACGTGCCGTTCCCATTTCGGTCCCAGACTTTGGCAGTGCGGCGTTAATGTGCCATCACAGTGAGTTGCTCTTTACCTGCTCGCGCCGCTGGGCATCCATCGCTAGCCAAGCTCAAGGCTTAACGATTAAATCTTTACCCATAGAATATGGCAAAGTGGCTTACAGCCTAGTTTGGCATAGTCAAAGCATGAAAGATCCCGCACTACGCTGGCTTTATGAGCAAATTTTGCTTTGCAGTCGTTAAAGGTATATGGAAGGTAACACGAGATTGGTTACGCCTCGCTTTGCAAGCGTTGCGGCTAAGCGTTCAATATCGGCTTGTTTACAGCTTGGCCAATTGAGTGCTTCATCGACAACACCATGATGGTGAAAGGCATTTAACTTAACTCGTGTATCTGGGTCTAGCAGAAGTAAATAGGTCGCTAGCGCGTCTATTTCTTCCTCATAATCCGTGATGCTCGGAATGTGCAGCAATCTCACCTCATACAGTTTTTGCTGTTTAGCCAATAACTGGATTGATTTGAACACGGCATGGTTATCACGACCGGTAATATACCTATGGGTATCTTGCTGCCACGCTTTAAGATCCACCATAGCGCCATCTAAAAACGGCAGCAGTTTATGCCATCCCGTTAGACTTAAACTGCCATTGGTGTCGAGCATGCAAGTCAGGTGTGATAACGGCTTTGAGGCCTTAATCGCTTGAAACAACGCAATAATAAACGGCAGTTGCAGACTCGCTTCGCCGCCGCTAACCGTAATACCATTAATAAAGTGACGCTGACTATGGAGAATCGTCAGTATCTCCTCGACTGTGTAACGACTGACCTTAGGGCTCGCTTGTTTCGGGCATACGGTAAGACAAGTATCGCATTGGCTACAACGCTCACTATCCCATTGAATGTGAGGCTTATTATTGAGACTCATCAATGTCAGCGCATTTTCAGGGCAGGTGGTGACACAATCGCCACAAGCATCACATAAGCCTATGGTATGTGGATTATGGCAGTTTTTGCATTGATAGTTGCAGCCCTGCAGGAATAATACGAGCCTGCTGCCAGGCCCGTCGACGCATGAAAAGGGCAATAGCTGACTGACAATAGCGTGTCTATTTAAAGACACAAGGGGAGTGTTCATGGGCGATAACTCGTGCTTGTCGTTGCAATATTCCCGTATTAACCGCAGCTTCTGCGGCTAAGCCTGTGGTATTGAGACGCGAGCCGCACTGTTTAAACGCTTCAATATCTGAGCGTTTTACCATATAGCCAGTGACGCGCATTAAATCGTTAGAGGCGACATTGGCGGTAAACTCCCTAAAACCTAACTCAAGCGCGGCTTTACACAGTTGGAACATGGCTTGAGGATTGGATTTCACGGTTTCATCTATGGTCAAAATATCGCTAATCCCCGCCGTATAATACTGATGATGTTGCGCTAGGGCTTGAATATGGGCGATGGGATTCGGTTCAGTGCCATAGGGGATGCGAACGCCAGGAGTCACATCGTTGTCGATACTAATACCGCCCTGTGAATGCAGTAGTGCCCGCCCATGGTAACCATGTGCGACGGGTGTGGATTTCACTATGGCATCGAGCGCAGCAGAAATACGGTAGCCAAGTTGATTTGCATCTGCCTGATGACCATAGTCAGTGTGTTGATCTCGTTGAGATAACTTCGTTGCATCAGTTGCAGTGAATGTCCGCAGAATATTCACGGCTTCTGCCATGCCGTAAATACCAAACATGGGTGCAAAGCGCGATTCATCGATCAATTGCTCTTTAACTAAAAAGCTGTCAAAGAAGTGTGATTCTTGATGCAAAAATGCCGAGCGCGCTTCAATGAGCTCAAAGGTGAGTGAGCAGTAGTTTGGCAATACAGTATCAAAAAAATCGTTTATAGAATTGGCCTTTAACGCAACTTCTTTAAGATTAAGTCGAACTAAGGTATTGGCGCCGCCCGCTAACGGCAACGCGTTGTAGCAACTGACTATACCAAAACCGCGCTCATCAAACGCACTGGCATGCAGTGGGTAATTCGCGATATGCGGCTTACTGCACTGACAAATATTGGTGGTCGCAAGCAACAACAATTCATCCGGCGTGACGGCGGGGTCGTACATAAAGGTCAAATTGGGGGCAACTTGTTTTAACTCTGCATCAATGCGCAGTAGGGTGCGGCAAACGATGTTATCTGTAGGACCAATATTCACGTGCATAAAGGCATCGGGCAGGGTTCTGTCGAGCATGATCCAGAACAGCTTTAATTTACGATAAAGGACTTCCGCATCTATTCCTTCAACGAAAGGCATCAAAATGTCATCCAGCTGACCTAAATACACGGGGATATTGGTCACCGATGGCACGTGGTGATACATAATCGTTAAGGCATTGATAGCTTCGTCCAAGTTTTTTGCCGCTGATAACTCTAAGTATTCAGAGCCCTGTTGAAGGTAGCGGGCATAATCTGGCAACACATAGCGTGGTTTAAACGGCGCATGGCCTTCAAACATGTCGCAAATAATACCGTCATTCATCGCCGCTTTTACCTCGGGCGATATCGACATATAGGGCAAACTGGCTTCCGCTTCTAATGCTAAATAGTTGGATTTTTGCTTGGGTGAAAGCAGCGGGTTGGTGACGATTTGCACTAATTTATCTTGTAATAACATGGCTGAACATCCACAAGTTCTATGATAACCACTAATCTACTCAGTGGCGTTGGCTTTAAAAAGTGAAAATAGCCGCAGTCCTGATTAATGAAATGGAAATCCGCCGACTGAGGTCACAATTTGTGGCTTATTGCGATAAAGCCGCGATGTCAAAATCGCTAGAATGTGGTTTTACGATTAAAAATAAATGCTTGAACAGTGAGACGTGGCCTTGCTTGTCATATTGGGGATATGAAACAGAGGATAATGAACTGCCAAAACTTATCGGGTGGGATGATTAAAAAAATTTAACACTTGAGGCGGTAAGTGAACTCTGCTGTATTCCTTTATTGAGTGAATACAGCAGAGTGAGCGGTGCAGATAAACTCAGCGGCTTAAAGCACTTTAGCAATCGATTGGGCTAAGTAATCAACGTTATCTTCACTGATCCCAGCAATACTGATGCGGCTTGAACCTACCATATAGATGCTGAATTCTTTTTGTAGGCGCGCCACTTGCTCTGGAGCCACCCCAAGGAAAGAGAACATACCTTTTTGGCGGGCGATAAAGCTAAAGTCACGGTTTACGCCGTTGGCTTTAAGTTTATCCACTAAAATGGCGCGGTTGCCGTTGATGCGATCGCGCATCACTTTCAGCTCATCAAGCCATTCTTGGGTTAATTCTTTTGATCCTAAAATCGTCTCAACAATCGCTGCGCCATGGGCAGGTGGCATAGAGTAAAGGCAGCGAACCACATAAAGCAGTACCGATTGCGCGATATTGGCGGTATTGGCATCTTTGGCAATCACAGAGCAGGAACCAATACGCTCACGGTACAAACCGAAGTTTTTCGAGCATGAGCTGCACAGGATCATATTATCGACCGCTGCCGCCATATGACGCACGCCGTAGGCATCAATATCAACGCCATCACCAAAGCCTTGGTAGGCCATGTCAATCAGTGGGGTAAAGCCTTGCTCTTTAGTCAGGGCAATCACTTTATCCCATTCTTCTGTGGTTAAATCCATTCCGCTTGGGTTATGGCAACAGGCGTGGAATAACACCACATCATCAGGACTCACTTGCGATAATGCAGCAAGCATCTCATCAAATTTCAATGATTTTCTATCGTAGTCATAGTAAGGATAGGTTTTAACAGTAATGCCAGCCGCTTCGAATAAACCGATATGGTTTGCCCAAGTTGGATCGCTTACCCATAACACGGCATTTGGGTTGCAGCGTTTGATAAAGTCACCCGCCACGCGCAGCGCGCCTGTACCACCGGGTGTTGAAACGGTGCGGATACGGTTAGCGATAATGGCACTGTGGCCAGCACCAAAGGCTAATTCCGTCATCAAGGTGTTGAATTGTGGTGAGCCTGTTGGGCCAATATACACTTTGGTGGTCTCGGTATCGAGACGGAATTTTTCCGCTTTTTTCACGCAGCTTAAAATAGGGGTAACGCCGGTAGGATCTTTATAAACGCCCACACCTAAATCCACTTTTTGTGGGTGAGAGTCTTCGCGGTACTGAGTTAACAAGCCAAGGATGGGGTCCGCTGGCATTGCGATGAGTGAGTTAAACATAGCTCCATCTACCTTTCTGGTTATAGTGTAAACGTGATTGTTCGTATCAGATATGCGTTATTTATCGTTTGGAGGTTAGAATAGCGCGGAAAGGTAAAGTAATTAAAGTGAAAACTGTGATTACACGCCAGTTATCTTGGCAAAAAAGCCTGCCAAAAATACGGTTAAATCATAAATTAACCGCTTAAATTTTGCGTTTTTGTTATTTTTACACTGTTCTCAGCAAATAATCTGACCAAAATGTCATTTTTCTCGAAAAAACGGTTGAATCCTTAGCGACAATCGGTAATTTTATAACGACGAAGCACCAACAAGGCCCCAATCTCCTTTTATTTGTAATCTTAACTTGACGCGCTGTAGCGTGAAGTTGCCATTTTGCGTATTCAGTCCGCGTGATCGTGATGATGACGCCCTATAGAGAAAGAAGATTTATTCATGAAGCAATTACGTCTTGAACCTGTTGTGCAAGTCCGCGGTGAAATCAATATTCCGGGCTCAAAAAGTATTTCAAATCGAGCCTTATTATTGGCCACCTTAGCCCAAGGTACGACCACGCTCACCAATCTGCTCGATTCAGATGATATCCGCCACATGTTGGCCTCCCTCAAGCAGTTAGGGGTGAACTACCGTTTATCGCAAAACAATACTGTGTGTGAACTCGATGGTTTAGGTGGCGTGATTTCCTCAGCATCCGCACAGGAATTGTTTTTAGGCAATGCGGGTACCGCAATGCGCCCCTTATGCGCCGCCTTAACCTTAGGCCAAGGTGAATTTACCCTCACGGGCGAACCACGTATGGAAGAGCGTCCGATTGGCGATTTAGTCGATGCCTTAAGGCAACTCGGTGCCAATGTCGTTTACCTTAAAAATGACGGTTTCCCACCGCTGACGATTAATGCCACTGGCCTTAATGGCGGTGATGTTGAAATTGCAGGCGATTTATCGAGCCAGTTTTTAACGGCTTTGTTGATGGTGGCGCCGCTTGCTAAGGGCAGCGTCAATATCCATGTCAAAGGTGAGTTAGTCTCTAAGCCTTATATCGATATTACTATCGCCTTGATGGCGCAGTTCGGCGTTAAAGTCATTAACCATGACTACGCGCGTTTTGAGATTGTTGCAGGCCAGCGTTATATATCACCAGGCAAAGTACTGGTAGAGGGCGATGCGTCATCGGCATCGTATTTCCTCGCGGCAGGGGCGATTAAGGGCGGCGAAGTCAAAGTCACGGGGGTGGGCCGTTTGAGTATTCAAGGCGATGTAAAATTTGCCGATGTGCTCGAAAAAATGGGCGCAGATATCGAGTGGGGCGATGACTATATTATTGCCCGCGGCTCCCAATTAACGGCCGTCGACTTAGACATGAACCATATTCCCGATGCGGCCATGACCATTGCAACGGCCGCGTTATTTGCTAAAGGCACGACGGTTATTCGTAATATCTATAACTGGCGTATTAAAGAAACCGACCGGTTAGCGGCTATGGCGACGGAATTACGTAAAGTGGGCGCCGAGGTTGAAGAGGGGAATGACTACATTAAAATCACCCCGCCAGCCGTGATTAACACCGCTGAAATTGATACCTACAACGATCACCGCATGGCCATGTGCTTTTCTATGCTGGCATTTGCCGATTGCGGTATCACCATCAATGATCCAGATTGTACTTCTAAAACATTCCCTGACTACTTTAAGCAGTTTGCGAGCCTGCAAGGCTAAGTCATTCTGTTTTGTTTTTGTAACAACAAGCGATGTCAAGAATAGTCAGCCGTATTTGCGCGGCTGCTAATCTTCATAAAAAATCCACGGATTTTGTTTGTCTTTTGTTGTACAATGCGGCGCGCTCATTTTCGGGGGCTCACTTGATGAACTCACGGATGATGGTAATTTTTTGCGGAGGAATGTATGTCTGAACGGGCTCCTGTAGTCACAATCGACGGCCCAAGTGGTGCTGGCAAAGGTACAATTAGTCAATTATTGGCTCAGCATCTAGGTTGGCAACTACTTGATAGTGGTGCTATTTACCGAGTTCTTGCGCTCGCAGCAATTCATCATAACGTTGAACTGGAAAATGAAGAATCTATCACGCTGTTAGCGGCACATCTCGATGTGAAGTTTCTAACAGGCAATGATAAAGATCCGGTTCAAGTGATATTGGAAGGTGAAGACGTCACCACCGATATTCGCACTCAAGAGTGCTCGAATGCCGCTTCGAAAGTCGCCGCGTTTCCACGGGTGAGAGAAGCCTTATTACGTCGTCAACGGGCCTTTAAAACGGCGCCAGGATTAATTGCCGATGGTCGCGACATGGGAACCGTGGTTTTCCCAAGTGCGCCGGCAAAATTATATTTAACCGCCTCAGCTGAAGAGCGTGCCCAAAGACGCTATAATCAGTTGCAGGACAAGGGCTTCGATGTTAATATCGAGCGCCTTTTAAGTGAAATTATCGAACGTGATGACCGCGATATGAATCGTCCGGTGGCTCCTTTAGTCCCCGCCGAGGACGCGCTCATTATCGATACAAGCGGAAAGGGTATTGATGAAGTGTTAGCGCTTGCGCTTAACTTTATCAACCAAAAATTATCCGGCACTAACTAAGTTAGCTCACCGGATAGGTATTCGTATTAAGGATGATACGGATAATTTGACTGACTCCACGTCTAGGACGGACAGTGGTTTAATAAAGAAAGTAACCTAAACATGACTGAATCTTTTGCTGATCTATTTGAACAATCCCTTCAAACTCTGGAATTCCGTCCAGGCTCTATCGTTCGTGGTACTGTTGTATCAATCAAAAACGGTATGGTACTGGTTGACGCGGGTCTGAAGTCTGAAAGCCCAATCCCAGCTGAACAATTCAAAAACGCTCAAGGCGTTTTAGAAATTCAAGTTGGCGATGAAGTTGACGTAGCTCTTGACTCTGTTGAAGACGGCTTCGGTGAGACTCAACTGTCTCGCGAAAAAGCGAAACGTCATGAAGCTTGGATCGTTCTGGAAAAAGCTTATGAAGATGCTGAAACTGTAATCGGTATCATCAATGGTAAAGTTAAAGGCGGTTTCACTGTTGAATTAAACGGTATCCGTGCCTTCTTACCAGGTTCTCTAGTTGACGTGCGCCCAGTTCGCGACACCGCTCACTTAGAGTACAAAGAATTAGAATTCAAAGTTATCAAGCTAGACCAGAAGCGTAACAACGTTGTTGTTTCTCGTCGTGCAGTTATCGAATCAGAAAGCAGCGCTGAGCGTGATGCACTGTTAGAAAACCTGCAAGAAGGTCAAGCAGTTAAGGGTATCGTTAAGAACCTGACTGACTACGGTGCATTCGTAGATTTAGGTGGTGTTGACGGTCTGCTACATATCACAGATATGGCGTGGAAACGTGTTAAACATCCATCAGAAATCGTCAATGTTGGCGATGAAATCAACGTTAAAGTACTGAAGTACGATCGTGAGCGCACTCGTGTGTCTCTAGGTCTGAAACAACTTGGCGAAGATCCATGGTTAGAAATCAGCAAACGCTACCCAGAAAACACACGTTTAACTGGTCGCGTTACTAACCTAACTGACTACGGTTGCTTCGTAGAAATCGAAGAAGGCGTTGAAGGTCTGGTTCACGTTTCTGAAATGGATTGGACTAACAAGAACATTCACCCATCTAAAGTGGTTAACTTAGGTGATGAAGTTGAAGTTCTGGTTCTGGACATCGATGAAGAGCGTCGTCGTATTTCTCTAGGTCTGAAACAATGTAAGACCAATCCATGGGATGACTTCGCAACTCGTTACAACAAAGGCGACAAGGTTTCTGGTAAGATCAAGTCAATCACTGACTTCGGTATCTTTATCGGTCTTGACGGCGGTATCGATGGTCTAGTTCACCTGTCTGACATTTCTTGGAACGGTACTGGCGAAGACGCAGTTTCTGAATACAAGAAAGGCGATGAAATCCATGCAGTGGTTCTGTCTGTAGATCCAGAGCGTGAGCGCATCAGCTTAGGTGTTAAGCAAACTGAAGATGATCCATTCAACGCATACTTGGCTGACAAGAAGAAAGGTACTATCGTAAACGGTACTGTTTCTGCTGTTGATGCTAAAGGTGTGACTGTTGAACTGGCTGACACTGTTGAAGGTTACATCCGTGTAGCTGACATTTCACGTGAGCGTATCGAAGATGCATCTACTGTCTATAATGTAGGTGATGCAATCGAAGCTAAGTTCATGGGTGTTGACCGTAAGAACCGCTCTATCAGCCTGTCAATCAAAGCGAAAGACGAAGCTGAAGAGAAAGAAGTAATGGCGACTCTGAACAAACAAGATGACGCTGTTATTAGCAATGCAATGGCTGAAGCGTTTAAAGCAGCTCGTAAATAATCGCCTGTTGTTTGGGGAGACATCTCTCCCCATTAGGCGACTGTGTTTGGCTTGATAATAGGGGATAGCTAGGATGACGAAATCTGAACTTATCGAAAAACTCGCCACCAGGCAGTCGCAGCTGTCGGCGAAAGAGGTTGAAGGCGCAATCAAAGAAATGTTGGAGCAAATGGCAACAACATTAGAAAGCGGTGATCGTATTGAGATCCGTGGCTTTGGTAGTTTCTCGCTTCACTATCGTGCACCGCGGACTGGCCGTAATCCAAAGACTGGTTCATCAGTCGATTTGGAAGGTAAATACGTCCCGCACTTTAAGCCAGGCAAAGAACTGCGCGAGCGTGTTGACGCCGTTAATGTGTGATTGACCGCATAGTAAAAAGCCTCCGTTAGGAGGCTTTTTTGTATCGATTGCAAGGCAATGCTGGTCAGCTTAGTAAATTTCTTGGATAATCATTAAATTGAAACGCGTTTAGGGAGTGCAGCGTGAAATCATTTGTAGCAACTGTGCTTGTGGCACTGTTATTTATTCTGGCGTTGATTTTTGGCGCGCGCAACGAACAAGTGGTGACCATCAGCTATTTTGTCGCACAGGGTGAATATCGTTTACCTGTTGTCTTAGCGATTGTCTTTTTTGCTGGTTTTATTTTGAGTTGGTTATTTGCTAGCTACTATATTGTCCGCTTGAAATTAAGTTTAGCGGCAACTAAAAAGAAACTAAATCAAGTGATCACTAAAATCCCTCAGGATGTAGACGCCTAATATGCTTGAGATCCTCTTTCTGTTGCTTCCCATTGCTGCCGCCTATGGCTGGTATATGGGGCGACGGAGCATAAGGCAGAATCAAAGTAATCAACGTAAACAATTGAGCCGGGATTATTTTACTGGCCTCAATTTCTTACTGTCGAACGAATCGGATAAAGCCGTCGATTTGTTTATCAGTATGCTAGATGTTGACGATGAAACCATAGATACCCATCTGTCACTCGGTTCGCTGTTCCGTAAGCGAGGTGAGGTCGACCGCTCTATTCGTATCCATCAAAATTTAATCGCGCGGCCTACATTAACTAATGAGCAGCGTGACATCGCTATGATGGAGCTGGGTAAAGATTATCTAGCAGCAGGTTTTTACGACAGAGCCGAAGAAATCTTTATCAACTTGGTCAGCCAAGACGATCACAGTGAAGAATCTGAAACACAGCTGATTGCTATCTATCAAGTGATTAAAGAGTGGCAAAAAGCCATTGATATCACTAAGCGTTTGAGTCGTAAACGTCAGCAAGTATTAAAGCCGTTAACGGCGCATTTCTATTGCCAGTTAGCCGATGAGGCAAGTGATGATGCGCAGAAAATTAAACTGCTACAGCAAGCGCTGAAGCAAGATCCCCAATGCGGTCGTGCATTATTGACCCTAGCGAAAAAATTCCTCGATATTCAAGATTATGCCCAGTGTAAGCAAATGCTGCTGCAACTGAAAAAAGCCGATATCGAGCTTTTTGCCGATGCAATTCCAACGGCCAAACAAGTTTATCGCGACACTCAAGATAAAGAAGGTTTTCAAGAATTACTCGCGGGCGCCATGGCCGATGGCGCCGGTGCTTCTGTGGTGGTCGCCTTAGCGCAGCACATGATAAGTCTTGATGAGATTAAAGCGGCAGAGACCATGGTACTCGATGCGTTATATCGCCATCCGACCATGAAAGGTTTTCAACACTTGATGCAGATGCATTTGCGCCAAGCCGAAGAAGGGCAAGCTAAGCAAAGTTTAACTATGCTAGAGCAGCTTGTTGAACAACAAATTAAATTCCGTCCGAGTTACCGTTGTAAGGAGTGTGGTTTTCCTTCCCATGCCCTTTACTGGCATTGTCCTTCCTGTAAAAACTGGGGCAGCATTAAACGGATCCGAGGCCTAGACGGCGAATAATCTATTAGAAGAATACACAGTTTGTGTAACCCCGTTGGAGAGATGATGACGACTAAACCTATCCTCGTAGCGCTTGATTACGATAATAAAAACCATGCTTTACAACTGATAGAAAAACTCGATCCCAACATGTGCCGCCTTAAAGTCGGCAAAGAAATGTTTACCTTGTTTGGCCCGCAACTGGTGAAAGATATCCATGATCGTGGTTTTGATTTATTCCTTGATTTGAAATTTCACGATATTCCCAATACTGTCGCCAAAGCCGTGGCCGCAGCCGCAGAGCTGGGCGTATGGATGACGAACGTACATGCCAGTGGTGGCTTAGCCATGATGGAAGCGGCTAAAAAAGCCTTACTGCCATACGGCGATAAAGCGCCTATGCTGATCGCGGTCACGGTATTAACCTCGATGAGTGATGACGATCTTAAATTACTCGGCATCAATGTTCCTGCGTTTGAGCATGTGCAACGTTTGGCGAAGCTCACGCAGCAAGCGGGACTCGATGGCGTGGTGTGTTCCGCCCAAGAAGCGACAGCCTTGAAATCACTGTTAGGTCATGATTTCAAGCTCGTGACTCCGGGGATCCGCCCAGTTGGCAGTGATGCTGGCGATCAACATCGGGTGATGACGCCACCTCAAGCGATAGCAGCGGGTTCTGATTACTTAGTGATTGGTCGCCCAATTACCAAAGCTGCCGATCCGTTAGCGGCATTGCAAGCGATTCACCAATCATTGGCATAGACGCCACACTAGCCGTCTAAAGCGCGGTTTGAAAGTCGTTTGATCGTTGTTTAAATAAAAAAGCTTGAAATCGCTCGTTGGTATCCTTGAGATGATGGATAAAAATTGAAATAGTATCTTAAATGACAACATAGAATAATGAATCACATCCTGAGTGCTTATCTCACTGTTCACGGAGAACGCCCATGTTTAATGCTACGATGTTTAACTATCAAGGTAAGAATGTTGTCGTTGTCGGAGGAACCAGTGGGATAAATCTCGCGATTGCCATTGCGTTCGCACAGGCTGGCGCAAATGTGGCCGTTGCGAGCCGCAGTCAAGATAAAATCGATGCCGCGGTATTGCAGTTGCAACAGGCCAATCCTGACGGTATTCATTTGGGGGTGAGTTTTGATGTGCGCGATCTTAGCGCCCTTGAAGTCGGTTTTGATAAAATCGCTTCTGAGTTTGGTTTTATCGATGTGCTGGTAAGCGGCGCGGCGGGGAATTTCCCTGCCAGCGCCGCAAAGCTTTCGGCCAATGGTTTTAAGTCGGTGATGGACATTGATTTGCTCGGCAGTTTTCAAGTGCTAAAGCAGGCTTATCCTTTGCTGCGTCGCCCCAATGGCAATATTATCCAGATTTCGGCGCCGCAGGCTTCGATCGCTATGCCAATGCAAGTTCATGTGTGTGCGGCTAAAGCGGGTGTGGATATGCTGACGCGAACCTTAGCGTTAGAGTGGGGCTGTGAAGGGCTGAGAATTAATTCGATTATGCCTGGCCCCATCGCCAATACTGAAGGTTTTAATCGCCTTGCCCCCAGCGCCGCATTACAGCAAAAGGTTGCCCAATCCGTTCCGCTAAAACGCAACGGCGTAGGTCAGGATATCGCCAATGCCGCACTATTCTTAGGCTCTGAATTAGCTTCCTATATTACGGGAGTTGTGCTGCCGGTTGATGGCGGTTGGTCACTTGGTGGCGCCAGTATAGCGATGACAGAGCTTGGCGAACTGGCCGCAAAAATGTAGTTTGGTTTTAGATTATTGATATTCAAAATAGAGAACTTTGATTTTATAGAAATTAAGTAGGTAATGATCCATGGCTAATGCATTACAAGAGCAGCTACTCAAAGCAGGGCTTGCCAGTAAACAAAAGGTTCGCGACGTTAAGACTCAAAAACGCCGAGATAAAAAATCTCGAGTTGATGATGGCTCAAGTGCTTTTAAGCAAGAAGTGGCAGAGCAAAAACGGTTGCAGGCGCAAAAAGATAAAGCGCTAAATGAGCAACGTTTTGCAGAGGCATCAGAGCGTGGGCAGGTGCGCGGTTTAATCACTGAGTTCACTAAGTCTGCGATTAAGATCCCAGCTTATGCTGAAGTGAAATTTAACTATACTCTTGATAATAAAATCTATTCTTTATACATAGATGAAAAACTGCAGGTAGAATTGCTTAAAGGGCAGTTAGGCATCGTACGTTACGAAGATAAGAGTTACTTAGTACCACATAAGTTAGCCGAGCGAGTGAAACTGCTGGTGCCGCAGTGGTGTGGTTATCTGTGGCAACAGGATGAATCTAAAGCTGTGGTTGTTGAAGATGATCCCTATGCAGATTACGCAATTCCTGATGATTTAATGTGGTAATTGCCACAAGCTTGTGAGCTAACGCTGCGACAATCCTGTGGTAAAGCTTATAAAATAGAGACCCTTAAGTTCAGGCTTAAGGGCTTTTTTATGCGTTAAATTTATATTTAGCTCGCACACTCGCATACTTTTATATTATTCACAGCTGTATTTGTAATGAGATTGTTTTCTACAGTGAACTGGTATAAATTAAAACAACTGTTTTAATCCTACGTTTAAGAGTCTACCAATGAATCCTTACCAAGCCCCGTTAACGGATATGCGTTTCCTACTGGAACAGGTATTTGATGCTCCAAACACTTGGGCACAATTGCCTGAGATTGCAGAAATGGTCGATATCGACACGGCTAATGCCATTTTGGAAGAAGCAGCCAAGATAAGTTGTGAGTTGATCCATCCGCTGAACCGGACGGGCGATGAGCAGGGCGTGTTGCATCAAGACAATCAAGTGATTACCCCTGATGGCTACAAAGCCGTTTATGAGCAGTATTCTCAGGGCGGTTGGATTGGTTTGTGTGGCGATCCTGAATTTGGTGGCATGGGGATGCCGAAGATGCTGGGGATCTTAGTCGACGAAATGGCTTACAGTGCTTGTAATGCGTTTACGCTTTATGGCTCGTTAACCGCGGGAGCGGCTTTATGTATCAATGCCCACGGCAGCGAAGAATTGAAACAAGCTTATTTGCCTAAGTTATATTCCGGCGAATGGGCGGGTGCTATGGATATGACGGAGCCGCAAGCGGGTTCTGATCTGCGTAATATTCGCACTCGAGCTTTACCGCAGGATGATGGTAGTTATGCCATCACGGGCAGCAAGATTTTTATCACGGGTGGCGATCATGATTTAACTGAAAACGTCATCCACTTAGTGCTTGCTAAGCTGCCGGATAGTAAAGGGATTTCACTCTTTCTGGTACCTAAAATATCGGTAAATACCGATGGCAGCTTAGCCAATGCCAATGGTGTATCAGTGGGGTCTATCGAGCAAAAGATGGGCCTTAAAGGTTCTGCGACCTGTGTGATGAATTTTGATAATGCCCAAGGTTTCTTGATTGGCGAGCCTAATCGCGGCCTCGTATGCATGTTCACTATGATGAACTATGAGCGTTTAGCGATTGGTATTCAAGGACTTGGCAGTGCGCAGGCGGCGTACCAGATGGCGGCCGATTACGCTAAAGAGCGTAATCAAGGCATCGCCGCTGGCGGCTCACCGACGGGCAGTGATTCTGATCCCATTATTGTCCACGGCGATGTGCGCCGTATGTTGTTGACTATTCGTGCGATGACAGAAGCGGGCCGTGCTTTGTCTGTGTTTACAGGACAACAGCTGGATTTAGCAAAATATGCCCAAGATGAGGTTAAGGCCAAAGCGGCGCGTTATGTGGGTTTATTAACGCCAGTGGCGAAAGCATTTTTAACCGATCGGGGTCTAGATGCGACTATCATGGCGCAACAAGTCTTTGGTGGACATGGTTATATTCGTGAAACAGGTATTGAGCAATTAGTCCGTGATACCCGTATCGCTCAGATTTATGAAGGCACCAATGGCATTCAAGCCATTGATTTCCTCGGTCGTAAAGTCACCGGCGATAACTTAGCCGCATTAAACGAATTTGTGGCAGACTTGAAGGCACAAATGCGGACATTCACCCATGTTGATGCGGTGAAAGTGGCGGCAGTATGTGCACGTTTAGATGCCTTGGTCATCGTTGCCGAGTCAGTTAATGATCGCAAAGTGGCTCAGCCTGCACTTATTAATGCGTGCGCGGTCGACTTTTTAGATGCCTTTGGTTACACCCTTTATGGTTTCTACTGGTTGGCTATGGTCGATAAGGTCGCGGATCATGAAGATAAAGCTTTCGCCGAGCAGAAAGTCTATTTGGCTAAGTTCTATTTTGATAAGTTATTGCCAAAAGCGGATTACCATATCGCTCAAGTCAGAGCGGGTGATGCGACGACTATGGCGATGCCTGCGGAGTTGTTTTAACAAGGCTTCGGTATATTCGTTTAGATAAAAACTGAAAAAGCACTGATGACTCAGTGCTTTTTTGTGCAAGTTTTTTACTCTGTAGCAGTTAATTAATGACTCTAGTGAGCCGCAGTATTCACAGTCGCAGTGGTTGATGACGGTTGCAGCACTGAAATCAATTGTTTAAGAAACTCGGCATTGAATGAGGGTTTATGTTGATTTTTCAATTCAGGACTCATGCCATTCTCAAGGATTACAAACAAGGTATCGTTATGCTGGGGCAAACGGATAAAGCCCGCTAAGTTAGACACGCCTTGCATCGAGCCTGTTTTAGCAAAAATTTGCTGTTTAAGCGGCGGCTTGTTGTAGCCCATACGATATCTTAAGGTGCCGCTGATCCCTGCCTGTGGCAGACTAGTGATTAACGGACTAAAGCGGCTATCTTGGTGGATTAGCGCCAACACCGCGGCTAACTGCTTGGCATTGAGCAAGTTATAGCGTGACAATCCTGAACCATCCACAATATTGGCGTTACTCAAATCTATGCCTAAATTCGTTAAAATTCGCTGCATGGCAGCGGTACCATTGGTAAAGCTGCCTTGGGTCTTAAAATAACTTTTACCAAGTTGCTTAAAAAGGCTATCGGCAATCAAATTATCTGACTTGAGCAGCATAGTCTCGAGCAGCTCAGGTAAGGGCGCCGAGCTATGGCTGGCAATTAGTTTTGCCTTTTGGGGTAAGCTAATGCCGAGTTGTACTTTACCCGCAAGAGACATCTCGCCTTTAAGTAGAGAGGTGAGGTTATCTTGGGCAAATTTGAACGGATCGCTGACCGCAATCGCCAGTGGTATCGCCTCACCGCCAGGGTAACAGCCGCGTAAATGGTAGTTATTTTGACCTAATCTGACCATATCAAGTTGGCAAAATTCGCGGCTCGCCTTTTGATCAAACACCGCATCGCTGCTGATTTTAACTCCATAACTCCCCGCGCGCAGACTTACCTGTGAAGGTTTGCTGGTAGAGCTTGGGCTAAACTGACCATAGACGCAGTTCTGATTGATAATATAACTCGACACTGGCGCGGCAAAACAAATGCCCAAATCATCCCAAACCCAACCCGGAGCTTGCATTTGCTCTTGTTTATCGCCGAGCAAATACAGATGTCCATCAATGCGATTAATGCCTTGTTTTACGAGATTGGCAAAAATGGCCTTGAGATCGGCTTGAGTTAGCGTGGGATCGCCACTAAAACGCAGATAAGCACTGCCTGCGATATGGCCCTTGCGTATCGGTGCATCTGTCCATAATTGTGTGACATAACGAAAATCAGGCCCAAGCTGAGCCACAGCACTGACTGCCGTGAGCAGCTTTTGGGTACTGGCTGGAATAAACAAGGTCTCAGCTTGTTGGCTATAGATCACTTGATTGTTCGACATATCCATTGCCAGTAAGGCGATTTGTGAATGTCGAGGGCTGATCTTGCTGATTGCTTGGCTAAGCGAAGTGGTTTGAGCACTTATCGGCCTAGAATCATGTTGCTCTGCATAGGCCATATTATGACTTGCGGCTAGGAGCAGGCCGGCATATAGAGTGGTTTTCAGTAACGTTTCCATGTTAGCTATTGGCCATTTTTATCAAAACATCATTAAGATTAGGTTGGTATTGTGTGCGGTTAATCCTCACTGCTGCCGTCATCCTTTTCCATCAAGCGATATAAACGTAGGGTAACAAACAATACCAGCCCAATAAACAACGGCAGGATGAGTAACCCTAACTGGGTTTTAAAATGGAAAATACCCCAAGCAAACAGCAATGTCAGTGCTAACGTCAGCAGAATTTTTTTGTTCATAGTCTTAATCTTGTATCGTGTGGTCTAATCGCAAATAGGCGGTTTAGTTTACGCTAAATCACTGGATTCGGGGTGAATGAAATGGGTTTGAAGATTATTTTGTGATTTGGCAGACATTTTGGGTGCAGTTTAGTGAAATTTGGACTGATTTGTAGCGTTAAGAATCACCCTATTTAGGGGCAACATATTGTGTGGACGGGCAAATAATGCCGAGAATACTCGCCGTAAAATGCGATTTCAAGCAAGGATAAATGAAGAAGATTTTTAGGTAAATCGGTGCACTGAAGTGGAATAAAATCGCGTGAGGTCAAATTACCAGCAAAACCGTTAGGTTTAACAAGACTTTTGGGAGAAAAGTCTTGCCGAGACGAGGTGAAGTCGGTAATTTCTACCCCTTACGATTTTAGGTTCTTAGGTAACAACTAAACCATGCCACATATTAGTATGCGCGGCTTACCACAAGCGGTCGTTGCAGCGTTCAGCCAAACATTACTGCAGTCATTGGCGGATATATGTAAAGGTAATGCAGAGAGTTTTACATTAGATTGGATCCCAAGCATCAGTTTTCGAAATGGAAAAATTGATCAACGCTTTGTCCAAGTTGAGTTACTCTGGTTCCCTAAGGACCCTGATATACATCTTAAAGTAGAACAAACGATCAGGTTGGCAGTGACAGAGGCCTATCCAGAGTTAACACATATTGCTGTGATGTTTTTATCACTGAACCCCAGTGCTTCCTATCGGGGTGGTCAGCATGTTTAAAGGAGGATGCCTTGCTAGATAAGCTTGGTGGAATAGCCGTTCAACCCGAGGCTTTAACGTGGTTGCTCACGCCATGCCGTTTCAAGGCAGAATTACTCGCTCGTATTGCGAGCGCCAAGCACAGTATTTATATTGCGGCGCTGTATTTAGAAGATGACGAAGCGGGTCGTGAGATATTACAAGCCCTCATGGATGCCAAAGCAGCAAATCCAACGCTTGATATCAAAGTGTTAGTCGATTTTCACCGTGCGAGACGTGGCTTGATTGGCCATAAAGGTGATAGCGGTAACTATTTGATGTACCGTAGAGTTATGGCTGAAGCCGAACATCCCATCGATATCTTAGGTGTACCCGTCAAATCCCGTGAATTTATGGGTGTGTTGCACCTTAAGGGATTTATTATCGATGATGCCGTGATTTATAGCGGTGCCAGTCTCAATAATATCTATTTGCAACAACACGATAAGTACCGTTTCGATCGTTATCACTTGATTGAGTCTGCCGAATTAGCGCGTAGTATGCGCGCGATGATCCAGAAAAATATCATTTCTGATCCAGCTGTGTGTTCATTAACGCAAGATGCCGAGCAAGAAGTGCTACCACCAAAGACGGATATGCGTAGCTTTAAGCTGAGACTGTCTGATGCTGAGTATCAGTTTAAGGAGACCCGTGATGGCAATCGCATCACGCCGTTACTTGGGCTAGGACGTAAGAAAAACTTGCTCAATAAAGTGGTTGTCGCCTTGGTGGAAGAGTCAAAAGACTCGCTGTTTATTTGCACACCCTATTTCAATCCGCCGTACATTTTAGTGCGCGCTTTAGCGAAGCATTTACGCAATGGCAAACGCATCGATATCGTTGTGGGCGACAAGACGGCTAACGATTTTTATATTCCGCCTGAGCAGGATTTCTCGACCATAGGTGCCTTACCCTATATGTATGAGCAATCATTGCGTAAGTTCGCTAAACGCCAACAGTGGGCGATTGATAATGGTCAGTTGAATATCCATCTGTGGAAACACGGCATCAACAGTTATCACCTCAAGGGCATCAGTGCTGACGGTAATAAGCATTTGATCACAGGCTCTAATCTGAATCCAAGAGCTTGGGCGCTGGATCTTGAGAATGGTTTGTTGATCCAAGATGAAATTGGCTGCTGGAAAGCTCAGTTTGAAGCCGAGCAGGCACATATTCTGGAACACACACAGCGGTTATATCACTACAGCCAAGTGGATACTTTACAGAGCTATCCTGCGCCAGTGAAGAAGATCATGACTAGAATTCGTCGCCTTAAAGCTGATTTTTTACTGCGTCGCATTCTGTAACGATTAAAGCTATCGAAGCTATAAATTAATCGGTATTTTTTATTTATTACAGTGTGTTATCGATTTAAAAAGCCCACAACAATGTGGGCTTTTTATTGACTGACGGTAATAGATTTAGCTTAAACCAAGAATTGTCGCTTCAAATCATATGCATTAAATCTGTGGCATTAAATTCTGGTGAGCATCATTTTGATCTTTGGCGTAATACAGAGACAGAATCACTAAAACTACCATTACAGCACTCAATATACCTATGCTTAACTGGCCGCCCATAGGCACTAAAGACATAGTTAATGCGGCAAGTCCGGCACCAAAATTTTGTAATCCCCCCAGTAATGCGCCCGCAATCCCCGCCTGACGTGGAAATGGTTCTAACGCAGCAGATGTTAGGGTAGGGAACAGCATGCCTGCGCCACTGAAGAATAAAATCGATCCAATAAGTAAACTCCAGCCAACCACTAAATTAAAAAGACCTGGGATCAACATAAATAATGCGCCAGCACCGAGTAACGCAACACCTTGGTAAACAACCCTTTGTGGCTTATTTTGTCGGCCAGCGATGAGTGCCCCCAGTAAGTAGCCAGGAATTGGCGCAACAAAATAACAACTGACCATAAAAGGTGTCAGTCCGAGATATTGGCCATAGAGTACGCCAGCAATGGCTTCAAAAGCGGCAATACCGGCAAAGGTTGCGATCAATGAAAATAAATAAGCGCGAAACGCTCTATGGCGTAGGACATGCTTATAGGATTTGAAAACGGCTTGATGTTCCCGTTGCGCCTTAGGTAAAGACTCTTTAAAGAGGAATATTAACAACAGCCAGACCATGACACCGAATACCGCTAATACCCAGTATACGGCTTGCCAGCCGAAATAGGCTGCACTGGCGCTGCCGATAAATGGTGCAAGCAAAGGTAAAAACACCACAGCCATAGAGACATAGCTATTAAATTTTACCAGTCGGTCGCCAAAGTAATGATCGCGGGGAATGCTCCGGCATAATGCGCCTGCGCTGGCTGTGCCTAATCCTTGGATAAGGCTCGCCATTATCAGTTGGTTAAAACTTGTGGCCTTCGCCGCGAACACAGCGCCTAGAACGAAAATTGCGATACCCACGATGAGTGGCATTTTACGGCCAACGCGATCTGACACTGGGCCATACACAAATTGAAACATCCCGTAGGAGAGTAAGTAACAGGCCATCACGGCTTGTAGTTGGCTGGCGTCCACATGGAGCCCGAGTGCGATTTGTGGAAGGGCAGGTACAAAAATCGTCTGCGCCATTTGGCCACTGGCGACCATAAAGACAATCATTAACAGTAGGCTAGACTGACTCGCCGCTGGAGCGACATCGTGATGAATAGGAGAATGTGGCGTGCCTGACATGATATTCCCGAAAAAGGTCACTTAAGGTATTTGTGCGCATCTTACTCCCTAAAATCGTAACTTCAAGTGTCAATCATATTGATTTAACGAAATAATTTTTAATGTGATACATAAGTTTTTATCCTGATTTTAAGCTGTAAAGCTAAACTTACGATAGGTTATTTGTCTGTTAACTAGGTCGATGAGTTGCAAATGAATTAACGCAAGGATTAACTCTGTGGTGCATCTTTTCTTACAAGCCGCCATGAGAAAAGAGAGATTGCAAGGAAACTGTGAGTTAGCAGCAAGGTGTCAGCCATAAATCAGTAGCGACAAGAATATTGTTAAGAAAAAGGAGATAGCACCAATATACTTATCTCCTCTATCCTAGTGCATGGTTATTTTTGCAACTTTTCGATCCCAGTTAAAATCTGATACCCCACAGTCACCCGAGGCGGTACGGGATAATTTTTATTGCTTAACAATACTATGCCAAGCTTTTGCGCGGGAATAAATGCTGCATAAGCGGCAAAACCGCCAGTAGAACCTGTTTTATTGATCCACACATTTTGCTGCGGCGCGAGGGGCGGCACTATGGGTTTAACGGGTGTACTGCCAAACACGACTTCCTGAGTATGGCCCATAAGTATTTTATCAAGATCAATAGGATATGAGTAATGCTCCCAAATCATATCTTGGGTCATCATGCCCACATCAAAGTATCCCGTGTGGGTCTCATCGAGTGCCGTTTGCAGTGGTTTGGCAAGCGGGTGCATTTGCATATTGGCCTCAACAAATTGCAGTAAATCCTTGGCAGAGGTTTTAACGCCATAGGCTTCATCGGCTAATACACCGGGATTGACTCGCACTGGCATGTCTTGCTTATCATAGCCTTGGGCATAATCGACCATTTTGTTGCTAGGAACCTTGAGATAGCTGTTTGTCATACCCAATTGTGGAAATAGTGTTTGCTCAAGTACTTGTGGAAACGTTTGCCCTAAACTCTGCGCGGCAATCATGCCAAGCAGCCCAATACTCGGATTGGCGTAATTCCTATGGGTCCCCGCGGCAAATGATGGTTGCCAATGCTTAAGGTAATCCATTAACTCTGCGTTATTAGTGACCTTATCAGGAACTTGCATCGGCAAATCACCCGCTGTGTGGGTGGCTAAATTGATGAGACTAATCTTATCAAAATGGCTGCCTTTTAATGCTGGAACATAATCACTGGCCATATCCGTGAGTGTTAATTTACCTTCGCCCTGTGCATAGTTAGCCAGTGTTGCGGTAAAGGTTTTACTGATAGAGCCAATCTCGAACAGGGTATCTTCAGTCACACTTTGCCCAGAGGTTTTAGAACTGACGCCATATTGGTAAAAATACTGTTTACCTTCTATGGTGATGCCAATTACTGCACCGGGAATAGCATACTCGGCCATCAGTGGTTTAACTGCGGAATCTACAATTGACTGGATGTCTTTGGTATTAAGCGTTTGGGCCGTAGTGACATTAGAAAATAGCGTAGCAGAGAGCAGTACGCCGCTTAATAACGGTATAGAAGCGATCGGGGCTTTTGGGTGCATAATTGACCTTTCATTGAGACTGTATTTGTAGAGTAGATTTTCGCATGATATTAGGGCAATTCCACACGAAGTTAAGTCATTACTGATATTTAGCTTAAATACTCCCCCAATAAGTAAGTTAAACGTTAATTTAGTCGGTTTAGTGTTGCACGCTATTGCATACTAAGTGGTAACACAGATTAATACATTACAGTTGTTTTAAGAGATAATTGCTCTGTGCTCTTAAATTATCTCACTGGCGTTAGGCTGCATATGAAACCATCAACCACTGACACCGGCCTTTTATCACGATAATGTATTACGCGATTGCACCATTGATGGCCAAGGGATAAACTGCGCCACCGCGATAAAAAAGTGCTAAATGATGTGGTCGCGATCCTTAATAAGTTTGATAGAGAATTGGTTTTTATGGCTTTAGCCCCCCATGCAGTGCACCATTTATATCAGTACCGTAAGTCTATTTCGACTAAACCCTTTGGTGCCCGCGGTAAAAAACTGATCCGCTGTCCATTATGCCTCTTAGGTGAGCAGTTCTGTACCTGTGCGCTACGCCGTCAGTTAGATACTCACGCCAGTTTCCTGCTGATTATGTATAACGATGAGGTGTTAAAGCCGACTAATAGCGGACGACTCATAGCGGATCTTATTCCTGATACCCACGCCTATATTTGGTCACGTACAGAACCTGAAGCTGAGTTGCTTGCTTTGCTGAATTCGCCGCAATATCAACCCTATTTAGTGTTTCCTGCCCAGTATGCAGAGCAAGGGCAAACCGTACTAAACCAAGTGCCAATGTCGACATTGGCCGAAGGTAAACGGCCGCTGCTTGTTCTGCTTGATGGCAGTTGGCGTGAAGCGATTAAAATGTTCCGTAAGAGCCCTTACTTACACTCACTGCCGTTGCTTTCCTTCGATCCCGACACGTTTGCGACCTATGCATTGCGTAAAGGTAGTCATGATTTTCAACTTGGTACCGCCGAGGTGGCATCATTGGCTTTAGGAGCGATTGGCGAAGCGGCTAATGGCAAAGCCTTAAGTACTTGGTTTGATTTGTTTGTTGAATCTTCCTTACTTGGCCGCAATCGCCGTTGCCGTGAGGACCTTCTGCCAATTACAGATTTTACTGATGCCTTTGAACTGGCCTTTGAACAAGCAAGTCGCAGTAAGAGTTAATAGATGTTGGATTTAATCTATTTTGAAAAGGCTAGTTAACTATCTTCTTAAATAACAAATCCCCTACAGTGAGGGGATTTTATATGTGTAGCAATTAACTTATAGGAACTTCATATTTAAGAAGATACCCCGCACAAGCATAATTGTTTATACCGCGACTTCTTTACCATCTAACTTACGGATAACGACCGTAGCGGCGCGAGGGCGTAATGTCGTGCCCGCAGGCGTTTTTTCAGCGGCATTGGACGAATAAGGCCAATTACCGGGATGCTGAATGTTAGCAAAAACAGAAGTGTAATCAGGGCTAATAGCAAAACCCGTAACCTCACAGTCGTTTGGTCCAACGAAGAAACGCTTTAATTCCATTTGGTTATCAGCCGTTACGCCGAGCTGTTTCTCTTGGCCATCAACAAGCGTTGAAGGTACTATTGCTAGCATCTGATCGTTGGTTTCTTCTGCGACCTCCTTGGCTCCATTGTCGGTTTGAACCCACAAAATACCGCGTTGATCGAAGGCCAAACCGTCTGGGCTGGCAAATTGGTTAAGATCCGTTAAGCCTGATAAGTTTGTCTCTGCGTTACCATCACTTGGTGATCCGAATACGAAGATATCCCATGTAAATTCAGTATCTTTGCCACTTTCATCCCAACGAATAATATGGCCAAAGTGGTTTTTCAATCTTGGGTTCGCTGGATTGGTTTCAGTTCGTTTTGAGTTGTTGGTCAAGGTCAAATAAATTGAACCTGTGAAAGGATCGACAGCACACCATTCAGGGCGATCCATAGGTGTTGCACCAACAAGATCCGCTGCACCTGCGGTGTTCAAAATAATCTCGGCTAAGCTAGCGAAAGTATTGCCTAGGGTTTTTCCGTCCGTAGTCTGGCTATCTAAGGTTAAAGGCAACCAAACACCACCACCATTTGCATTAAACTTAGCTGCATATAAAGTACCTTCATTCATATACTTATCGCCAGTTTGTATGCGATTACTGCTGTCAGCATCTTTTGCATCCCATGCCGCGGCCGAGACAAATTTATAGAGGTATTCGAATTGTGAATCGTGGCCAGAATAGAACACTACTGGCTTACCTTCAGTTAATTTGCCAAAGGTACAGCCTTCATGGCGGAAACGACCAAGCGCGGTACGTTTTACTGCGCGCGATGTTGGATTGAAAGGGTCAATTTCAACAATATAACCGTGACCATTCGCTTCATTACGATAGTCATCTTGAGCACTTGCACCTTTTGGCGTGACATCAAAACGCGCGAATTCATCGAGACGTTCTTCATCATGACCTGCAAGATCATCCCAGCCATAACGTGTGCTGGTTTTGCTGATCCCAATGCGATTTTGCTCGGCAGTTAACGTACCACGGTTAGCGAAGTAGCCTGGCCAGTTTTCTTCACAGGTCAAATAAGTGCCCCAAGGCGTGTAACCATTGCCGCAGTTATTTAATGTACCGCGAGCCTGACTACCGTCGGGAGAGTAGCGGGTTTCGAGTAGAGAAGAGTAGGCGAGAGGACCGCTAATATCCATTACAGTCGCACCGGTGAATCGGCGGTTATGGTTATCATTACTAACCACTTCCCATTGATTACTAACCAGTTTTATACGTACAACAGATACGCCATGGGCGTTGATTTCTTTACGTACCTCATCGATAATCGTGCGCAAACCTGAAGTAGGATCAAAAGTTTGTCCTGCAGGATGTAATGCAACTTCATCAATATATTCATGGTTAATGCAAAGTAAACCGTCATTACCCGTATCATTTAATGGAAAGAAATGCATGCCATCGTGGTGCATACCGACTGAGTTCGCTTGGTCATCGGCAGTGTTACTACCATCGCTTTTCCATGGTGCTGCTTTTGCATTTAATGGCGTGCCCCATGGTGCAAGTACCTGCGCTGTATAGCCTTCTGGTACAACGACGGCATCTAAACGAGAACCCGCAACTGACGTAAAGTTTAGCTTGGCGGTACTTTTTGTCGGTGGCAAAGGTGTCACTGGATCAACAGGTTTTGTAACGGGTGTGTCATCTGATCCGCAAGCAGTTAAGCCTACACTGGCAAAAGCTGTCATAGCACTGAGGCCTAAACCACTTTTTACGAAGTTACGGCGAGATAAATGTTTATCCAACACTTGGTTAAATGGCTCGTTATTACTTTTATTATAAAGTGTAGGATCAAAGGTGGCCTTACTCATATATTACTCCGGCTAGTACGATGGATTAAATTTCGTGACTAAGGCTAAAGTATCAATATGACAATAAAGATGATTTTATATTACAATAATACTGCAGTGAGCAATAAACCCGATATGCTATAAAAATGTTAACCAGCTGTTTGCTATGGTCTAAGCTGCTGAGGTCAAAGTACCTCGATTAGGATTTTTATTCTGCTATGATGTCAAATCTTGTGTCACAGATAAAAATATATAATGTGAAGTTATTGCTTTAATTATTTTTCAAATTAAAAATTGGAAATAATTTTAATATAATTACTGAATATCATTTTTTTTCATAAACATGATAGATTTATATTTAACGTTAAAATTGCTATTTTATTTTAGGTAAAAGACTAACTGATTCTTATCGAGTCATGATCTAGTTTAGTCTTTTGTGTTTTAGTCTCTTGGTTTTAAATAATGGCGAAGTGAGCGCGGATCGGTATGGCCAGTTCTGGCCATAATGTATAAATGATCTTTATCATTTTCATGGAGTTGAGTGACACAACCACTACGCAAACTGTGGGCACCATAAAACTTTGCAGGTAGGCCCGCTTTTGTGCAATATTTTTTAATGATGCGATAAATATCATCTCCCGTGAGAAAACCACTATTTTTATGTAAACTTGAATTAGCTTCAGAGTGATGTTCTACTATTTGATAAGGGCGTAAATATTTCCCATCACGGGAAAGCGATCTAAATAAATGTCCATCCTCTATATTGGCTAGTGATAACCAATTTTTTACCGCGTTGAGTGCTGCAAAAGGTTCATGATCCGGCAGGTCTTTCCATTCCCGTTGGCCTTGCTGATTACTCTTCGAATAAGGTAGGCGAACTTTTAGCTTATTGCGTAAAAAACTGACATATTGAACTTTTATATCTGCAAGTTCAGAACGGCGAAACCCACCTTGTAATCCTAACTGAATAATGGCTTTGTCTCTTGCTCGGGTTAATGGCTGCACTTGTTCATCGATAGCTTGAATGAGCATTTCCACTTCATCATACATAATCGGTTGTTGATCATAATCACTCACATGGCGAGATTGATTTCTACTTAAACCGCGCATCACTCTGATCACCAGAGGGTGCTCGGTAGGTGAGTGGAATCCCGCTTGAATATGGTGGTAGCGAATCGCCGCGAGTCGAGTCGTTAATGTCTGTTTAGAAAGTTGTACTCCAGTACTCTCTTGGATCAATTCTTTCTGATAACCAATAAATGAAATCACGCTACGGGGATCTGCGGGCAGAGCCTGCAGTTGGTGTTCGGCACAATAACGGCTAAATAGACTAAAGCTCGTATTATAAACACGGCGGGTGTTGGCTGAAATTTCATATTCAGTTTCTTCGGCAGCACTTAAATAATCACTTCGAACAGATTGTGGCAGGAAAGTCTCTTCAAAAAAACGTGGCTGTTCAGCACGGTTATTATTGTGATGATCTGATCTAGTCACTCTTTCATTCGATACATTGGTGTTATTTTGAGCATTACTATTTGTCCGGATCATTTTAGACATGCCGTTGAAGTCACCTGATATCGAATTAAGAAGGCGTAATTATACGCAAATTACGCCTACATCTACCAGTGATAATCGTCATTATCACTGGTAGAGTGCTTATTTGTTCAAATAAACTTCTGTTATCGGAATAGGGCGCATTAAATAGCATTTAGTTGGTTTTTTTAGTTTAAAAAATAGCCAAGATAAAGCCGTTTGAACAATGGCGATTAAGTATGCGGATATAGAATTAAAAGCAAAAATAGTATGAAATTTGTACTTTCTATATGCGGTGGTTTCGTACTTGGTTAGCCAAAGAATCACAACTTTAAAGAATGGTTTAACCATTTTATTGACTTTGTTGAATGGAATGCCGCTAAACTAGGCTTGTCTATTGGATGAAATTTAAGCTAATAAGTACAACAGCTTACTAGGTATTTGACCTGATACGAGTTGAGTTATTCTTCCTAAAGTAAAAGGAAGCACAAGGAATCGATATCACACACAAAAAATGGTTGAACCATATATTAATACTTATCGATTTGTACTAGCATAAGGACCGATTTATTTCATCTGCATTAGACGCATGCTTAGCTAAAGAAACGTATTTATGGAACCGCAAGCCTGGATATATCAACAAGACAAACCAACAGCAGGGAGAAAATTATTATTGCTTGAGGAAGCAGAATTAATTTTTGCCTTACCCTTAATTTATCGCCTTATCAATCCTGAAGCTGTGGCATCTAAACCAGATTGGTTTTGTGACGCTGAGTTACAAACGGTTTTCTATACTAAGTTGGTGACACAACTAAATGAATTGGTCCGATTACGCAAAAAGGCACAGCGGATCGACAACGAGCTTACTAATGTAAACAAAATGCTTAATCAGTATTTTACTGATTTTGGCTGGCGTATGGTTCGTAAAGAATTATCTCAAATAAAAAAACGGCAAAAAAAGTCTCATATTGAGCTGAGTAGGGATATTATTTTGAGGTTAAAACGTTATATGGAAACTCAAAAGTTAGACAGTTTTGACCAAGCCATTGATACCCTATTGTCAGAGCATAATGAAAATATTTCGCTTAATGTTTTACAGCATACTGATGAGGGTGTTGTAGACGATATTGTTGATGAATAGAACAAAAAACGCGGCTCTATGTTTTGAAGAATATGACTTTACAGTTGTTCTATTGCCTAAAATGGATTATCTAATAAGGGTAAGTTAGTCGTGACTTATCTGTGCAGACACGTAAAATTACTGTTAAGATCTTATATTTACGACTAGATAAGGCGGGGCATTAGAGATGAGTTTAAGTATTGCAAACGATAGGAAAATTGCGGTTTTATGCCGAATTGAACCTGGCTGTCTCGGACCTGATGGCGTAGATCATATTGAGGCTTTTTGTGCTTTAGCCCAGAAAGCGATGCAACATTTTGACGTCGATGTCGGCACTTGGGTATTGATCCCAAGATATGATAAAACCTTAGAAGAGATGCAATATAGTCTTGCAAATAAGCTGCTTTCGCGTGAGCAGGCAACTAAATATTTAGTTTCTATAGGGCGTGACATTGATGGTTTTGAAGAAAGATTTCAGGACAAACTGACGTCGCTGATCAATCTATATCTTGCTAGAAAACCTTAAATGCTCAATTTATCGGAGATGTATTTTTTGCTGAGATTCATCTGACGTCTTGTTTTTTCATAGGAGATATCGGATCGAATTTTTACAAATCGGTTTTATTTTCATATTTAATTGCTGACTAAAAAAGTAAATTAATTATATATTAATCATCGTGTTGCAATAAAATCTGCACCTATAATTACGCTCCTGATGAGCAGTTAAGTTGGCTTGAAAACTCAGTTGTTGCTAATTAACTCCGTAAAGTACGTCAAAATTTGCTAGACTAGTCGACTCACTTAATGCTGAATCTTTTTCTTGCGGTATGCCCGAATTTTGTGGGTGGTAAGGATAAGTGTAAAGGACGGTTGATGTTCAATCCCATTCCAGAAACCAATCCATACATTAGTTTGTTGCAGCAAGATTTCGGGTTTTCTGAATTTCGGCCTGGCCAAGCGCAAACGATAACACAACTGTTGGCGGGGAAGTCGAGTTTAGCGATTTTTCCGACGGGTTCTGGTAAATCCCTTTGTTATCAATTTACAGCATTGCAGTTACCCCATTTGAGTTTAGTTATTTCGCCTTTACTCGCCTTGATGAAAGATCAGCTGGAGTTTTTACAATCTAAGGGAATTCATGCGGCCAGCATAGATTCAACCTTAAGCGCCGAGCAGAGTCAGCAAGTGATGGCAGATGCGCGCTCTGGCAAGCTGAAAATCTTGATGGTGTCGGTGGAACGTTTCAAAAATGAACGTTTTCGGCAATTTATTCAATCGGTTCCGCTGTCCATGCTGGTCGTCGATGAGGCGCATTGTATTTCAGAGTGGGGCCATAATTTTCGGCCCGATTATCTTAAATTGCCCGACTATCGGCGTGAGCTTGAGATCCCATTGGTACTGTTATTGACGGCCACAGCAACACGTAAAGTGAAACTGGATATGGCCAAGCGCTTTGATATTGCGCCTGAACACATAGTGCAAACGGGATTTTATCGACCCAATTTAGATTTGACTGTTCTGCCTGTATCAACGCAAGAGAAGAATGCCTTACTGGTTCAGCAGATTGCATCTTTCTTAGGTGCCGGCATTGTGTATGTAACTTTGCAGCAAACAGCCGAAACGGTCGCACGACTTTTGAGCCAACAAGGTATAGTCGCCAGTGCCTATCATGCTGGATTTGAAGATGAAAAACGTCAACAAATTCAAAATGATTTTATGCAGGATAAGCTGCAAGTGGTAGTGGCAACCATCGCTTTTGGCATGGGAATCGATAAGAGCAATATTCGTTTTGTGATCCACTACGATTTGCCTAAATCCATTGAAAACTACAGCCAAGAAATCGGCAGAGCAGGGCGTGATGGTGCGTTATCCCATTGTGTCACCTTGGCCAATCTTGACGGGCTCAATACCGTTGAGAATTTTGTGTATGGCGATACGCCGGAGCGAGAAGGTATAACACAAGTCATTGAGGCTATTCGACTTGAACAAGATTCCGGTCAGTGGGAATGTCAGCTCAATGGCGTGTCGACGGCGAGTAATATTCGCCAGTTACCGTTAAAAACGTTACTTGTGCAGCTAGAAATTTTAGGTGTGGTTAAGCCGTTATTCGCTTACTACGCTGACGTTAATTACAAGTTTTTGGTCGACAAACACGCTATTCTGAGCCGATTTAATCCAGAGCGGCAGGCGTTTTTGACACAGATTTTTAATCATACGCAGATGAAGAAAATATGGGGCGCGTTAGATTTTGATGCCTTGTACAGTGCGACGGGTCATGAGCGCAGCCGCGTGTTAGCCGCGCTGGAATATTTAGCTGAACATCATTTCATTGAATTAGAAACTAAACGAATTACTGATGTGTATCGGGTGGATGTTGCCGCATTAGCGCGTCCCGAACTCATCGATGAGCTGTACCATTATTTTATCGATAAAGAGCAGAAAGAAATTGCGCGAATCGCGCAGTTAGTCCGCTTTTTTGAACTTGAGACGTGCTTAAGCCACAATTTATCCCGTTATTTTGATGATAATGAGACGCCAGCGGTCTGCGGTCATTGCAGTGTTTGCCGCGGCAATCTTGCTAAGTTGCGCTATTCGACGGAACCAACTTGGCCGACAGATCAGCAGATATTGGCTGATTTGCGTGAGTTGAAACATCATTTAACGGCTAAAGGCATTGAGACTTTGTCACTCGATACCTATTGTCGTTGCCTCGCTGGCATGTCGGTTCCTTTGGTGAGTCGTTTTCAAGTGCGTAAGTTAAGTGGCTTCGGCCGCTGTGAAAAATTGGGATATGCTGAAATTAAACAGAAAGTTGAGTCACTGTTGTCGCAACTAGATGATAAAAGAGTTGAACATGAATAAGGCCGTAAAAAAGATGTTAGCCACCCATGAACATTTGGTTCACTCTGAAGGTGTGACTGTGGTTTCGCATATGCAAAGGGAAAAAGCGGAGTGGATACAACATACTGTTATGATTGAAGATTGTGACGTGCCGTTTAAATTTAGACGAGTCAAAAAGTATCGTAATCTGCAAGGACAAAAGATCAATGTCATCTATTACCCAGAGACAGAAACTGTGGCAGGTTTTGAAATAGAAATTATGCAAGTTGTTAGAATCAAACGATTCTAGTTAATGCGCTTCGAGTCTTTGCTTTTATCAATCAGCAAAGACTCGAAGCGCATTTGATTGATGACGCAAGAGTTAAATTTGGCTATTTACTTGGAATATTGATAGGTTGAATCTACTTTCCAAGTTCTGAAACGCAGTTCAGCGCCTTCTGGTAGATAAAACACCTTAGGCAAGCGACTGTCATAGCGCATTTTTAGTTCACCCGGAATACGTACAAAAGCTTCTTTCTTCGCCAATTCGAAACAGGCCATCATAGTGCTTGGGCCTTCAGCGATTTCATCCACTTGATAGTAGTTATAACCCCAACCTTGCACTGTCAGTTCCTTCAATTCCCCGTTTAATCCATGCTTATTGCAATCAACCATTTGAGTCTGACCAATTTGGATTTCGACCATGTAGTCATCTTCGTTTTCTAATTTAGGTAAACTTAAAATGTGCTGCACCATACCTGCTGCCGGAGCAGGGAACATCTTAGTGGCTTCCTGTGCGCTGTAATCTTTTGGATCGAAACGTTGAATACTGATCATAGGCGCATTTAACCCTGTTGGATGTGGTGGGCTCACCGCCGCGGCATTGAATGACAATAGTGCAAATGCAAGGGGAACAGTGCTAACGCTAAATAAGGTCTTCAATTTCATTTTGTTTCTCCTAATCGAACTGAATTGATGTCGATAAATTTGTCTGTGTTCTGCTCCCTATAAACGCAGCAGAGGTAAAAAAGGGTTAAATTATTCAATAAAAATCGATTTTTTATTCAAATAATCTTTATCAATCTGAATAATAAGGGTTAATTACACTTTCCAATGACTTATTTTGTTAAGTTCGCAGCTATTTCAATTCTTTGCTGTGGCTGTTTTATGACTCATATCATGGGAAAAATATACGAAATAGCCTAGATAAAAACCTTAAAACTTGGATTTCAACTTGCACTGAAAAGCCACCGCTGTGTCTGTCTATAACTGCATAAGGCTGTAATAAAGCCAATCTAACTCAGCTATGTGAGCTGTTTTTACTCATAAATCAAGCGCTAATCCATTAAACCTTGCCTGATATTCTTTGCCTAGTCTAGCTGCCTATCTTAATTCACATATCAGTGTCTCGACTGATGGCAGGAGGGCAGATGCATTATGGGGATTCAAATACACGTTTAAAAGTTTGAAAACAGTATATCTTGATAAATAGTTAATTTGATCTTCATATATTTTGATTTTCAAACTATAATTCAAGCGACGAGTTTTTCACCATTAATAGCGATAGAAATGGAGCAGGGGCCATACAATGAAATCAATGACAGCCGAGCAAGCGACAGGGCATCAAGCTACTACGGGAAGCAGCCAAGGGCACTCACTCGCCCAGTGGCAGCACGCCCATGAGTTTTCGAGTCAGAACCGCGATGGCGAGAAGAACACTCGCTATGTACTGTATTTAACCGTGATCACTATGGTGGCTGAAATTGCTGCCGGAACCATTTACGGTTCTATGGCACTGCTCGCCGACGGTTGGCACATGGGAACCCATGCCGCGGCCTTTATGATCACGTTATTCGCCTATTCGTATGCCCGTAAACACGCTAACGATCCTGCATTTGCTTTCGGTACTGGCAAAGTGAGTGTGCTTGGCGGTTATACCAGCGCAATAGCGCTAGGACTTGTGGCACTGGTGATGTTGATTGAATCGGGAATGCGACTGATTAATCCTGAGCAAATCCATTTTAACGAAGCCATATTTGTGGCTGTCATAGGTTTGAGCGTGAATGTGCTGAGTGTATTTTTACTCAAAGATCACCATACCCACGACCATGGGCATCATAACGGGCACGCTCATGGTCATAGTCACGATCATGGACATCAAGATGATCATGAAGACGAGCATACTCATCACAGCTGCGAAGCACACTCCCATGACGTTCACGTCCATACGGCTCATTCACATGGTGTGGATTCACATACACATGATGACTCACATGCACACGTTGAAAGTCATCAAGATCATAGCCATTGCCATCATAAACAGGAGCACCATGCTGCTGAGCATGAGCATGAGCATGAGCATGAGCATGAGAGTCAGAAGGCACACGGTGGTCATGATCACAACCTACGCGCCGCCTATTTTCACGTATTAGCCGATGCGTTAACGTCAGTGCTCGCCATTGCGGCCTTGTTGTTTGGTAAATACATGGGACTGACTTGGCTCGATCCGGTTATGGGTATAGTGGGTGCTGTGATTATTAGCCGTTGGTCATGGGGACTCATTCAGCAAACGAGTCCTATCTTACTTGACGGTGGTGTTAAAGCGTCATTGCAGCGTAAGGTCGTGGAAACTCTTGAGGCCGTACCGGATCATCAAGTGGCCGATTTACATCTTTGGCGAGTGAGTGCCGATCACCATGCTATTATGGTGTCTATCGTGTCCCATTCACCGAAAGATGTCAGTTATTTTAATCAGTTACTGTCACAATTTCCTGAATTGGCTCATATCACTATTGAACTCCATACTTGTCGTCAGCGCGAGTGTATGGCTAAGGAAGCCTAAATGACTGTTGAACATCATCATTCATCAAACCTGAATTCAACGGCCGCACATTCAACAGATCATGCATTAAATCATGTGATTATTGAATTTTACGAAAAGCTGTCGTCTTGGGAACACGCCATTGTACGTGACAAAGGTTTTAGCCTATCGCAGGTGCACACCATTGAGTTACTCGGCGTGCACGGCGCTATGAGGATGAAAGAACTGGCGGATAAAATTGGTGTCACAACAGGCACACTAACGGTCCAAATCGACAAAATGGTAGAAGCTGAGTGGGTTGTACGTCGTCCCCATGAAACCGATCGTCGTTCGATTCTGGTGGAGTTAACCGAAAAGGGCCAAACTTTGTTCCTCGAACATGATGCATTACATCTACAACTCACCACAGATCTCACCGCTAAAATGAGCAGTGAGGAACGAATCGTACTGCTCAATTTGTTGTCTCGTATGAATAACGAGTTTTAATTTACCCTATTTCATCCACTAAAAAGCGTCCCTCGTGGACGCTTTTTTATAGCATGACATCTTTAAAAACACGATTCATTCAAGATTAATCATCAGCTATTACAGTATCTTACCTTTTGTTACATTCTTGTTGGATTAATAGTTGAACTGGATATTAATTAAGGTAATGTAAGGGCAGATCTCAAGATGGACTTTGTTTAAAAGGAATAGAATGAATAATAAATTACTGCCTTTGTGCATTGCAGGAGTGCTCGGTATGAGCGGTCAACTTCACGCAGAAGAAGATAAATACATTTGGTTAGAAGATGTTGAAGGCGCAAAGCCGATGGAATGGGTGAAAACCCAAAATGCTGCATCTGCCGCCGAAATTAAAGCGTTTAAAGGTTTTGATACCTTAGTGGCGAACAGTCTCGCCATCCTGAACGATAAAGAACGCATTCCCTACGCGACCCACATTGGCGACAAGTTATACAACTTTTGGAAGGATGACACCCATGTGCGCGGTATTTACCGCCGTACTACTATGGAAGAATATGCTAAACCCGATCCCAAATGGGAAACCGTGCTCGATATCGATGCTCTAGGTAAAGCTGAATCCGTCAATTGGGTATTTAAGGATATTAGCTGTCAGTATCCCGAGAATGAGCGCTGTTTTATCTCACTTTCCCGCGGCGGTGCCGATGCGGTGGAAGTGCGAGAATTTAATTTAAATACTAAATCCTTTGTTGCCACCAAAGATAAGCCATTCTTTTTGAAAGAAGCCAAATCAAGTCTGAGCTGGATAGATAAAGACCACGCCTTTGTCGGTACTGATTTTGGTGATGGTCAAAGCATGACTGACTCAGGTTATCCACGGGAAGTGAAACTCTGGCAACGTGGTACAGCACTCGAGCAAGCGAAACCGATTTTCACTGGTGACAAAACCTCAGTCGCAGTATCAGGCTGGGTTTTATTCGATGATAAAACGCCGCTGAGTTTAGTCACCGAGGCACATACTTTTTATACCGCCAGCCAATATGTCTATCAAGATGGCAAACTCATAGGGTTGCCATTACCTCAAGATGCTGAGATTAAAGGTTATTTTAAAGGTAAGTTATTTATTGAGTTAAAGAGCGATTTAACCAATAAAGACGGTAATTTTAAGCAAGGCGCGGTCATATATGTCGATGTGGCGGATCTTATCGCCCAAAAAGCCAAATTCAGTTTATTTGTGAGCCCGACTCAGACCGCATCGATAGCGCAGCTTAGTTTTAGTAAGAGTGCGATTTTCGTGAATTGGCTCGATAACGTGAAAAGCAAATTAGTACGGTATGAGCAAGACGAAAAGGGCGCTTGGCAAAGCACCCAAGTCCTATTCGAAGCGAATGGCGCCTTGACGGTAATGGACGTTGAGCAAGACAGTGATGATTTTTTTGTGAATTACACCAGTTTTCTTGAGCCTTCAAGCCTCTATACGGTTAATGCAAAAACCTTAAATCCGAAGAAAATTAAAGGTATGCCGCAACAGTTTGCTGCGGATAAGTTTAAAACTGAGCAATACTTTGCGACGTCTAAAGATGGCACTAAAGTACCGTACTTTGTGGTGATGGCTAAGGATCTTAAGTTCGATGGCACTAATCCTACGCTACTTTATGGCTATGGTGGGTTTGAAGTCTCACTGCGTCCATCCTATTCGGCCACCATTGGTAAGAATTGGTTAGAGCAGGGCGGCGTCTATGTGTTATCTAACATTCGTGGCGGTGGCGAATATGGCCCAGCTTGGCATCAAGCGGCGTTAAAGCAAAATCGACATAAAGCCTATGAGGATTTCGAGGCGATAGCGGAAGATTTGATTGCCCGTAAAATCACGTCAAGCAAACATTTAGGCATCCAAGGTGGCAGTAACGGTGGCCTGTTAATGGGGGCGGCGTTTACCCGCAGGCCTGATCTGTATAACGCTGTAGTGTGTCAAGTGCCTCTGCTTGACATGTTTAGATTCAATAAGTTACTCGCCGGTGCCAGCTGGATGGGCGAATACGGTAATCCGGATATTCCTGAGGAATGGGCTTACATTAAAACTTATTCTCCGTACCATAATCTGCATAAAGACGTGCATTATCCAAAGGTCTTTTTCACCACATCGACCCGTGATGATAGGGTTCACCCAGGTCACGCCCGTAAGATGGTTGCTAAGATGAAAGACATGGGAATTGATGTCTTGTACTACGAAAATATTGAAGGTGGCCACGCCGGCGCTGCAGATAATAATCAAGCCGCGGAACTTAATTCAATGGCGTTTGCCTACTTATTACAGCAATTAAGATAATTACCGCTGGGTTAGCATGAATTGTTAACTCTTCACTGGTAAAACCGAGCAAGACCCTAATAGGTTGGGGAGCAGAAAACGGTCGAACTTATTGAGGTTCGGCCGTTTTTTTAAGTTTATTATTTAATGTTAACAATACCCACAGATAATTTGAGCCATTGCCGAGAGCTTGCTACTATTGCGAAAAAATTTCACTGTCAAAGGCTAAGACTACCTTAAGAATACTAAGTTATTCTCGACAAACAACTAATTTGAGTGAGAGCTATCAGTGTTAGCAAGATTTAAGACTCTATCGGTGAATCGATTCACTTTTATCACAGCGTTATTTTACGTCTGTATTTTCAATATCCCATTGTTTGGCATCATTAAGAAAGGCATTGAAAAACAACCTGATGTCGATCCTATCTTCATCGCTACTGTGCCGTTGTTTTTAACCTTTGCACTCAGTTTTATATTTTCCTTATTTACGGTGAAGTATCTCGTTAAACCGTTTTTCATCTTACTCACCTTGTTATCATCGAGTGTGTTCTTCGCTGCCTACCAATACAATGTCGTCTTCGATTACGGCATGATAGAAAACACTTTCCAAACCAATCATGCCGAAGCGTTCATGTATGTGAATTTTGCTTCGATAATGAATATGTTACTGACTGGGATTTTACCCGCGTACCTTATCTATAAAGCGGATATTCAGTACAAACCTTTCCTAAAAGAACTACTGCATAAAGTGCTTTTTATGCTGGCGATGTTGGCGGGACTGGGCATTATTGCTTTCTTCTATTTTCAAGATTACGCGGCCTTTGGCCGTAACAACGACGAGCTAAAACGTTACATCGTGCCGACATATTTTATCGGCGCTGTGTCTAAGTACATCAATGTGCAGTACTTGCAAACGCCAATGGAATATCAGCAACTTGGCCTCGATGCAAAAAATGTCAGTGCCAACTCAAATGGTAAACCGAATTTATTAGTCCTAGTTGTGGGGGAAACCGCGCGTTCAATGAGTTATCAGTATTATGGCTACGACAAGCCAACCAACGCCCATACCCAAGACCAAGGATTAATTGTCTTTAAAGATACCCATTCATGTGGCACGGCAACGGCGGTATCTTTGCCTTGCATGTTTTCTCGCATGGGACGGGAAGATTACGATTCACGCCGTGCCTATGCTCAAGACACCGCCGTTGATGTGTTGGATCATGGCGGTATTAAAGTTCAATGGTTTGACAATGATTCTGGCTGTAAAGGGGTGTGTGACCAAGTTGAAAACATAACCATTGATTTGAACAGTGATCCTAAGTTGTGCACTGGCCAATATTGTTTCGACCAAGTATTACTGAACAAATTAGATGAAGCCTTAGCCAACGCAGAACGCAAAGATACTGTGATTGTATTGCATGTTATTGGTAGTCATGGCCCGACTTATTTCTTACGTTATCCAGCAGAACACCGTAAGTTCACACCGGATTGTCAGCGCAGTGATATACAAAACTGCAGTGAAGATGAGCTGATGAATACCTATGACAATAGTATTTTGTACACTGACTATATTATTAGCGAAGTGGTTAAAAAGTTAGAAAACCAACAAGATAAATTTGATCCAGCCATGTTGTATCTGAGCGATCATGGCGAGTCTTTAGGCGAAAAAGGCATGTATTTACATGGCGCGCCTTACAGTATCGCACCGATTGAGCAGACGAGCATTCCTATGCTTGCTTGGGTGTCAAAAGATTTTAGCAAAGATAATCAATTGGATATGGATTGTTTGGCTGAGCATGCGGCGAAAGGTGGTTTTTCCCATGACAATTTATTCGATAGTCTATTGGGACTAATGAATATCAAAACTGAGGTATATCAGCCTGAATTAGATATCTTTGCTCGCTGCCGCGGTTAATTGTGGACTTAATTGTCGCGAGGTTTAGCTCGTTCTAGTTGGTTCGACACCATGATGAGGAAGAGGATGGCAACATCCTCTTTTCTTTTGCTCCCTGTCATAATAATTGATTTCTCTCATATCCAAATCGAATCAGTTGAGTTAACTTAATATATACAAAAACATAACAAATCTATGGTTCGCGATTTATGTCTTCTACTGCAGAAAATAAAGAACTTGATTCTGCCGCGCAAATTTTACGTTTGGCCGTGCCGCAAATGTCTGCCCTCGATATTCCTGTTACTCCTGAAAATTACACTGTTTGGTATGAATATTTTGCAGGTACAAATCTCGATTTAAATCGCGCGATTGATGGTTTTTTGGCGAATTCTGTCTCTTTTACCAAGGAAGTTAATACCAGTCTTTATAAAACCTTTATCCAAGAACAGTCACCAGAAGTGATTGAAAATGTTCAGATTGAAACACAAATCTTGATCAATAGCCTGTTGAATAAAATCAGCCAGTTGAGTCAAGGAACCGCGGCATTTTCTGGCTCATTAGCCGAGTTTGGTTTGCGATTACAAACTAATCCCGATATCAATACCTTGAACGAGCTGGTTGATGGTGTGGTCGATGAGATGCAGATGCTACTTATCAACAACCGTGAGATGGAGCAAAGTCTGTGTACCATGGGTCAAGAAGTGCAAAATCTTAAATCTGAAATGGAAAATCTTAGCCTCGCGGCGATGACAGACCAATTAACGTCTCTGCATAATCGCCGCGCCTATGAATTGAGTATTCAGGATCAAATCTACCGTTCACAAGATCACCAGACCCGCTGTAGTCTCTTACTGATTGATATCGATAACTTTAAAGCCTTTAACGACACCTATGGTCATTTGACCGGCGATAAAGTATTGGCCTATGTCGCATTAGCCTTAAAGCAATGTGTGCGTGGGGATGACTTTGTTGCGCGTTATGGCGGCGAAGAATTTGTGGTGGTGCTACCTAACACCCATTTTCACGACGCATTGCAAGTGGCTGAAAATCTGCGTGAACGTATTTCTGAGCGACGTTTAACGGTAGGGAAAGACAAAAAGCTTTCCCTTGGCGCGATTACTGTCTCGATTGGGATGGCCTCATTGCAACAGGGGGATGATGCTGAAACGCTGTTTAGTCGCGCCGATAAAGCACTGTACCAAGCTAAGTCCGAAGGTCGTAACTGTGTTAGAGGCTGAGAATGTGGGGGCGAGTGTCGATGTTTCAAGGCGTTAAGTATTAGCTCGGTCGCTATTTCGTTAAATAATCATTTACTTAGGATAACAAAACGCCGCAATGATTTGCGGCGTTTTTGTTCGTCTGGGTAGGTGCTATTGATCACTGGGCGGTTTTAAATCCATGTGCATTTTGATCAAATGCTCCTCCATATCGAAGGTCACTTTAAAACCGAGACTCTTGGCAAGACTGGCCATATTGCGATTCTCAAACATGGTAAAGCCAGTGAGCACGGGCGTGTCGTTGGCCTGATAATATTTGATTAGTTTTTCGAGTAACAACTTACCTAACCCTATACCTTGATGATCGCCACGCACCGCCATGGCAAACTCGGCCTCGGTATTATCAGGGTCAATAGATGCACGCACGGCACCTAAGGTGATGTCATCGCCATCGGGTCCCTTAGCTGTGGCGATAAAGGCCATCTCACGGGCGTAATCGATTTGAGTTAATACCGCCATTTCTTCATGGGTCATTTTCGAGCGCACCCCAAAATAGCGTTTGTATCTGTCTTCATCGGATAGCGAATTATCGAAGGCCAAATGTTTAGGCTCATCTTCGGGCAAAATCGGCCTTAGCATTACCTTAAGGCCATTTTTAAGCTCAGCGAATTCTTCTAATTCCTTCGGATAGGGCATGATGGCCATCCGCGATGAACTGTCGGCATTGGCATCATGCAAACGGATATTCACATCGAGCAGAGTGATGTTTTCACCCGCGGCCAGTACTGGGTTTAAATCTAACGAGGCGATTTCAGGGCAATCGATAATAATATGGGATATTTGCGTTAACATCACGCACAGGGCATTCATGTCTAGGCCCAGTGGTAAATGTCTGTCTTTTAACTTATGGGTCTTTAACGCTTGGATCACCATATAACGCGCCAGTGCCATATTCAGGGGAGGCAGGGCAACGGCAGCATCATTGGTGGGGTCCCATTCTGAGCCACCTTCGCCAAGGCAAATCGCCGGACCAAAGACGGGATCGCTTATCACGGCCACGCGGATTTCCTGCGCGCCAGCGGTCAACGCCATTTTCTGCACTATCATGCCTTCAATAATGGCTTCGGGATTGGCTTGATGCACCCTCTGAGTAATCGCATTCGCGGCGTGGTGGATATCTTCAGCCGAGGTTAAATTGAGCATCACTCCGTGCACATCGGACTTATGCAAGATGTTAGGGGATTGCACTTTTAACGCTAAGGGATAGCCCGCTTCATTCGCAATGGCCACCGCTTCATCGGCATCTTTCACAAACCAAGTGTCTATGGTGTTAAGCCCATAAGCACGCAAAATAGGGCTGGCCTCATGGGTTTCCAGTACCGATTTTCCTTTAGCTTGAGCCGCTTGCAGTAATTTGCGCGCCGTGAGGCTATCTGTCGGAATATTATCGGGGATCGATTGCGGCACTTCTTGCAGCAGTTTTTGGTTACGACGGTATTCAACCATGTGCATAAAGGCACCCACAGCACCTTCGGGTGTACGGTAGGTGGATATACCGCCCTTAGTGAAGCGTTTTCGTGCCTGATAAGCCGAGTCTTCACCGCTCCAGTTAGTCAAAATATTGAGGCGATTCTTTTTGGGATGCGCGTGGATCACACTCACCAAAGCATCAGCTATCTCAACACTTTCACCGAGTGCTGAAGGGGAGTGCAAGACCAAAATAGCGTCAAGTTCATTGGAATCCATCAAGATAGTCAAAGCTTTAGCATATCGTGATGCGTTCGCATCACCAATGATATCGATGGGGTTTTGCCTTGACCAAGTATTAGGTAACACGGCTTCTAATTTGGCTATTGTGTCTTCTGATAATTCCGCCAGTTTACCGCCGCGCATAATGAGTTCATCTACCGCTAATACGGCAGGACCGCCACCATTACTGATAATCCCTAAGCGCTCACCTTGCAGCGGATTGGAATGCGCTAAACTTTCAACCGCGGCAAACAGTTCAATTAAATCGTTAACCCGCAACATACCTGCACGGCGAAACGCCGCTTCATATACTGCATCGTTACCGCCAACACCGCCCGTATGCAATTTTGCGGCGCGGGCACCTTCGGCGCTACGGCCCGATTTAATCACTAGAATTGGTTTATTGCGTGAAGCGGCTCGAGCAGCCGAGAGGAAATGGCGCTTCTCATTCACTGAGTCGATATAAAGCATGATGGCGCTGGTGCGGCTATCGCGGCCAAGGTAATCGAGCAGTTCGTCAAAATTAATGTCGGTGGCATCACCGAGGGAGATAAAGGAGGAAAAGCCAATACCTTTGTTATTGGCCCAATCGAGTACCGTTGTACAAATAGCAGCCGATTGAGACACAAAGGCTATTTTGCCCGGTAGGGCGCTGGCGTGGGCTAAGCTGGCGTTTAATCCCAATGGGGGTAATAGCATTCCTAAGCTATTTGGCCCCAGAATACGCATCCCGTAACGCTTAGCATTTTGCATGGCAAGGTCGAGCAGGCTCACGCCATCTTCGTTAAATTCCTGCGCCATCCCCGCTGCCATAATAATGGCCACCTTACAGCCAAATTGCGCAAGGGTTTCAACGATGGCGGGCACACGGCAAGCGCGGGTACAAATAACCGCTAAATCGGGTTTGATGGGTAAGGCTTCAATATTGGGATAGGCGAGCACACCCATCACTGCCCGATACTTAGGGGTGACTGGCATGATAGGCCCAGAAAAACCACTCGATAGTAGGTTTTTCATCAGCACATTACCCGCGCGTTTTTCGGTATTCGAAGCGCCGATAATGGCAACGGAAGTCGGTTTAAATAAGGAGTGTAATGTACGTTGACTCATAAGCGATTCCATCCCAATCAATGACGCTTCCAGTGTAACCTAGGGTATGAATACTGCACAGTTAAGTTTCGGGTTCTATAAAGGCAAGTTTATTAGCAAATCATGAATTTACAGCAATTTACTGAAGATTTGCGCCCAATACAGAGGTTTTCTAACGGGATAACTGCATTTTCCGCATTGCCACACGTAACAATGTGAAAAATTTCACTTTCATGTTTGAAAATTGCTCAGTACCAAACTACTTTTTAATCACTGTACAATTATTGTGAAATAGATATGACATACAAGGATGGGGTCGTTGCAGTGAGTGCGGCAGGCATTGGATATCTGCTTAGCTTAATGACATTCTGGGCTATGGGGCCGATTATTTCCGTGTTGATTATGTTGCTGTGGCAATCTTTTCAGCACAAGCAAATGCAATCAGTTCAACAGCATGATGATAAGTCCTCAAACACCCATCTTGCCGCCGATTGGCAAGCCCACGTCAATCTGTATCAAGAAACGATCACCACACTCAACAGTTGTGAATCTAACATTGATAGCGTGCTGACAGTGCAGGGCGATGCGGTCAATTTGCTAAGCGAATCGTTCGATGGCTTAGGGCGGTTGATGACAGAGCAAACTGGGTTTATTTCAGATCTCGTAAAAAGTGCCGACGATGATGAGTTATTCCATTCAGATCAAATGAAGCAATTTGCCAATAATACCTCAATGACGTTAGAGCGCTTTATTCAAACCACAGTAGATATGTCAGCATCGACCATGGAGTTGTTGGAAAAAGTCAATCTCATCTACGAGGCCATGCCCCAAGCAATGAAAGCCTTACAGGATATAGATCAAATCTCTTCCCAGACCAATTTACTCGCCTTAAATGCGGCAATTGAAGCGGCGCGAGCGGGCGATGCAGGCAGGGGATTTGCGGTTGTGGCCGATGAGGTGCGGGCTTTATCTACTCGAAGCTCAGGCTTTAGTGAAGGTATACAAAAACAGCTTAGATCGATTCAAACTCAGATTGAACAATTAACCGTACACGTGAGTAAAGTTGCCGCTCAAGATATGACTTATATCATTGATGCAAAGAAAGATATTGATACTGCACTTAAACATATTATTGTCAAAGCAGAGAAGGATTCTCATGTGATAGCACGCATAGATTCATCGGCACATGAACTCGAACAGGCCATTTCAGATACGATTCGAGGCTTGCAGTTCAGTGATATCACTTCCCAAAGTCTGATTTATACCAACCAATCCTTAAGTCATTTAAAAGAGTCACTCAATCGTGTTGCCACTATGTCACAACAGGAGTTTGGCATTCAAGGTGATGACATTTCGACACAAATGAGTCGCCGACGCCAGGAGACGCATAATCCCGTATCGAGGGATCAAATAACCTGTGGTGAAATTGAACTCTTTTAAATAGGGATATCACAATGTCAAATATTCAAACGATTCCATTGCCAGAACGCTTTGATTTCTATTATCACAAAACATTTACGTACAGCTATCAAAGCATCATTAAACTGGAAGGGATTAATCATATTATTCTCGATTTTAGCCGAGTGCTTTATTTGGACAGTTCCGCTTTAGGTATGATGGTACTACTACATCGTAAGGCACAGGAGCTACATATTTCGACCTCTATTAAAGGTGCGCATGGTCAAGCTGAGGAAATACTCAACATTGCTAACATGCAGAAACTCTACATTATAGAGAATTGCTAGTCATGAAATCATTAATAGCAAAGAAGAACTATATATTAGTCATCGATGACGATGTTATGATGAGCCAGACAATTAGTGACTTTATTCATGGGAAAGGTTACCACATCATTGTGTGTAATAATCTTGAGGAAGCTTTCTCAGAGTTGTCACAATATAAGATTGATCTTATATTGATTAATTTTTGGCAGCCAGATGGTACAGCTCTAATTTTACTTGAACATTTAAATGAAGAAAAAATAACAACTCCAGTCATAGTGATCAGCAATACTAAGGGACATCAGTCCGTATTAGAATGTTTTCGGATGGGCGTATTAGATTTTGTTGTTAAGCCAATTAACCTTGAGATATTTTGGTATAAAGTCGAGTGCTTATTAACTCGGGTTAAGTTACAGCATGAAGTTAAGCTACAAAGAGTTGAACTTGAAAAAATGCTGTATGAGAAAGCCAGAGAAGAAAAAATGGCTAGGAACTTATTCGAGCACTTAGTCAATATTGATAATACCCAATTCGAGTTTGTTCGTACTTTCTGCCAGGCAAGTGCCAATTTTAGTGGTGACATAATCCTTAAAGGGTTAGCTCCTAATGGCAATTTTTTCCTTATGCTTGCAGATTCAACGGGCCACGGATTAAGTGCAGCAATGCCAATTATGCGTGTTGCAAGTACATTTAGAGCCATGGTTTCAAAGGGGTTTTCATTAGCAACGCTAATATATGAACTGAACTCAAAAGTACATAGAGAAAATCCTGATGATCGCTTTGTTGCTTGTATTGTTTTAGAAGTCGATTTTTATCGGAAAAAAATACATATTTGGAACGGCGGCATGCCACCCGTATATATCAAAAACCATCTTGAAACTGAAACAGCCTCAGACCAATATCCTATAAAAAATATCATAAAATTCAAATCAACAAACATGGCTCTTGGAATTTTGCCCTCCCAAACCTTCGTGGCGGATATTGCTACGGTTGATTTACCCGTTGTCGGCCATGCTTGTTTATTTAGTGATGGATTAATTGAACAATACACTAATGAAAACAAACCATTCGGCATTGAAACTTTAAACTCATTATTTATTCAACACGCGAGTGAGCTTATCCCATACTTAACAGAAAACTTTAAAAACGTTTTCGATGGTAAGCCTATAACGGATGATATTACAGTATGCACATTAGACTTTGAACGATTGAGTGAGTGGCATCAACAGTATGATATCTGCCTTGTTCGGTCAAATATGGATGGCGAATTTGATTGGGAGGTCAAACTCGCTGGGCCTATGTTGTTAAGTGCTGAATATTTGAATTCTTTGAATCAATTCTTAGGTATGTTTGGATTTGCGACAAGTTTTTGCCAAAGGGTTTTTACAGTGGTTGCCGAACTATTTAGTAATGCTATCGATCATGGTGTACTAAAATTAGATTCTCGGCTAAAAAGTGATCCGGATGGTTTCGAACTGTACCATAGTATTAGAGACAGTTCTTCAGCACGACTCACAATGAATGATTGGGTAAAAGTGAGTTTAGTTTGGTGTTCCATAACGAATGAGTTGCATATATGTGTGGCAGATAGTGGTCAAGGATTTAAGGGGTATAAAAATAAAGTTGTAGATATCCCTCAGCTTTCTGGACGAGGACTCTCACTGGTGAAAACATTATCTAAGACCTACGAATTAGTATCACCAGGAAATATAACGAAAGTCATAATGGAATAGCGCATGAGTAAAAAAATATTAGTGGTTGATGATTCCGCTGCGATTCGACAAATGGTCGAAGCGACCCTTAAATCGGCTAACTACCAAGTGGTACTGGCCAAAGATGGCCGTGAAGCCCTTGATCTTTGTAATGGGCAAAGATTTGATTTTATCCTGACGGATCAAAATATGCCGCGAATGGATGGACTGACCTTAATTAAATCCTTACGTGCTATGTCGGCATTTATGCGCACTCCGATCATTATGCTCACGACGGAAGCGGGCGATGACATGAAGGCGCAAGGAAAAGCGGCAGGTGCGACGGGATGGATGGTAAAACCCTTTGATCCTCAAAAGCTGTTAGCGATTACGGCTAAAGTGCTGGGTTAACTGCAACGGGGTGCGCTATGTCCATCAATATGGCCGAGTTTCATCAGGTCTTTTTTGAAGAAAGTCATGAACATCTTGAAAATATGGAACAATTGCTATTGGCATTGGACCTTGCTTCTCCCGATCCTGAAGAACTGAACACGATTTTCCGTGCTGCCCACTCGATTAAAGGTGGCAGTGGTATTTTTGGTTTTACCGCACTGACCAGTGTCACCCATGTGATGGAAAACCTGCTGGACATGACCCGCAAGGGCAACTTCCAACTCACCTCATCGATTATCGATTTACTGCTGAGTACCGTTGATACGCTATCCCATATATTGAGCCTGTACCGCGAAGAAGAACAAATTGATTGGCAGGAGGTGGAATACAGTAAAAGCCAATTGGTGGCAGCGTTAAATGGTGAATCCTTTAGCTCATCGGTTGCAGTACGAAATGGCACTGATATCGCTAACACTCCTGTGACTCCAACTCTCAATGCAGAGCCTTCTGCACTAGTGGAAACCGAGGATGAGCTGGGTTTTGGATTTTTCGAAGATGAAATGGAGCGCGATATTGTTATCGAAGGTGAAGACTTTGGATTTTTTGAAGAGGCTTATCAAGCTGAGGATATTAGCGTTGAGAGTTTAACATCTGAGGTTAGTGTCAGTGTTAATAGTACCGCAGAGCAGTTAGTTACTGCCTCTGATGATGAATTGGGTTTTGGCTTTTTTGAGGCATTAACCCCTGAATCCTTCGCCAATGAAATCGAGTTACTGAGCTCAAAGCCAGTGGAACCTGCGGCAGCTAAACCTGCCACAAATCGAGCGAATCAAGTTAAGGTGACCGCTAATACTCAAGCAAAACGTAGCATATTTAAAGAGAAGGAAACAGATCCCAAAGCACCGCCAGCTACCAGCGTGTCTGCAAGTACAACAGTAGCACCAAGCTCGACCGCAGCACTCAATCCAGCCATTACGCCAAAAAATACTCAAGTTGAGGTGAAAGCAGCGACTAAAAAAACCGCCGCGTCAGCTCCGGATGCCACCTTAAGGGTCGAAACCTCCAAAATCGATACTCTGGTCAATCTGGCGGGCGAATTGGTCATAACTCAGTCTATGTTGACTCTGATTGGGAATGAGTTGACTGGCGAGATAGGCGAGCGCCTTAAGACTGCACTCAATGAATTGGAACGTAATACCCGTGAGATGCAAGAGGCAGTGATGTCGGTGCGTATGCTGCCGGTATCCTTTGTGTTTAACCGTTTCAACCGTTTAGTGAGGGACCTTTCTGAGCAACTGGGTAAAAACGTCAATCTCGTGATTGAAGGTGGCAACACAGAAATTGACAAGGGCATGATTGAAAAGCTCGTCGATCCGCTGACCCACTTAGTGCGCAATAGTTTAGATCACGGCATCGAAAAACCTGAAAAACGGCTCGCAGCGGGTAAATCCGAAGTGGGCGTGTTATCCCTTAAAGCCAGTCAAAGGGGCGGTAATATCGTTATCGCTGTGCACGATAACGGTGCAGGTTTACACCGTGAGCGCATTATTCAAAAGGCGCGGGAAAACGGTTTGCAAGTGGCTGATAACAGTAGCGACAAGCAAATTTGGCAATTGATTTTTGCCGCAGGATTCTCAACCGCGGAGGAAGTCACTGATGTGTCAGGCCGTGGTGTTGGTATGGATGTGGTGCGCCGTAATATTGAAGCCTTAGGCGGACGCATTGATATTGAGTCCACTGAGGGCCAAGGCTCAACCTTTGAAATCCAGTTGCCACTCACGCTCGCCATTGTCGATGGTATGACGGTTTCTGTGGGAAATCAGATCTACATTCTGCCCTTAGTGCACATCATAGAATCTATTCAGCCGCAAACGGAACAACTTAAATTTCTCGCCAAAGAAAGACTCTTAAAAGTACGTGAAGAGTACTTACCTCTGCTCAATCTTTATCAGCTGATGGAAATTGAGCCCAATGCCCGCTGCCCAGAAGAGGGCATAGTCGTATTGCTCGAAAGCAACCACAAGCGCTTTGGCCTGTGCGTTGATGCCTTAGTTGGCCAGCAGCAAGTGGTGATTAAAAGTCTTGAAAAACATTATCGTAGGATCCCCGGTGTTTCCGGCGCCACCATCATGGGCGATGGCAGCGTCGCGTTGATTCTCGATGTCGAATCACTCGCTCTGCACATTAAAAATTAAGGAAATAGCCATGGAGAGTCGATCAACTATGACCGCCAAAGTGGAATACAACGCCCATGATGAGGTGGAGTTTTTAAGCTTTATGTTAGGCGAAGAGCACTATGCCCTCGATATTATGTCCGTCAAAGAAATCCGCGGCTATGAGTCGGTCACTAAAATCGCCAACGCCCCTAGCTTTATAAAAGGCGTGATTAATCTACGCGGTGACATAGTGCCCATAGTGGATTTGCGGATGAAATTTGCTGTTGGAACAGCCACTTATAACGAGTTCACTATCGTTATTATGCTCAACGTGTTTGAACGTATTGTTGGCATAGTGGTCGATGCCGTCTCCGATGTGATTAAGCTGTCGGCGGAGGAAATTTTACCTGCCCCAGAATTTGGGGTGGCGTTCGATAGCCGCTACCTCAAAGGCTTAGCCACGGTCGAGGATAAGATGATCATTTTAGTAAATATTCAGGCTCTGATCAGCAGTGATGAGCTGGGTCTAATTGATGCAAATAGTCTGACTGATCAGGAGTAACAATAATGAGTATCTTCAAATTTTTTGGCAATGATGAGGCGCGTGAGCAAAGGGATGAAGAGCGTCAGCGCTATTTTCAGCTACTTGATAACAGTGGCAACAGCTTTATGATCGCTGACAGTCAGCGCAATATTATTTATGCGAATAAAGCCGTCGTCCGTTTACTGCAAGAGGCAGAGGACGATATTCGTAAAGAGTTACCTCAGTTCTCGGTTGCCAAACTGATCGGCAGTAATATCGACATTTTCCATAAAAATCCTGCACATCAGCGTAATTTATTAGAGCGTCTAACCCAATCCCATACCGCGCAAATCACCATAGGCAAACGTACCTTTAGGTTGATTCTGACACCGATTATCACCGCTGAAAATAAACATTTAGGTACAGGTGTTGAGTGGATAGATCGCACCGAAAGTATCGAAGCCGAGCGAGCAACCCAGCGCATCCTCGAAGCGCTCAATAATACCAGTACCAACGTCATGATAGCCGATGCTAACCGTACGATCATTTATATGAATCGCTCGGTCGAAACTATGTTGCGCCATTCTGAAAGTGAGATCAGACAAGCCTTACCGCATTTTTCCGTAGATAAGATCCTCGGCAGCTCGATGGATATCTTCCACCGCAATCCTGCTCACCAAGCAAGTTTACTCGATAAATTAGACCGTAAATATGAATCGCTTATTAAGGTCGCGAGTTGCCATTTTCGCTTAACGGCCAGCCCCATAGTGTCTAAAGAAGGTGAGCGCTTAGGCACTGTAGTTGAATGGCTCGACCGCACCATTGAAGTCCAAACCGAGCAGGAAATTTCCCGCATAGTCACAGCCGCAGCGGCGGGTGATTTCTCCCAAAGGGCGGAAACAGATGGCAAGCAAGGTTTCTTTTTAATGCTGGCGAACAATTTAAACTCGTTAATTGAAACCTCGGAACGTGGATTGCAAGATGTGGCTCGGGTGCTGATGGCGCTTGCGGATGGTGATTTGACCACTCGTATTTATAACGACTATGAAGGCACCTTTGATGATTTGAAAAATTACTCAAATCAAACTGCTGAAAAGTTATCCTTCATGATCCAAGATATTCAACGAGCCGCGGATACCATCAATACCGCTTCGGCAGAAATAGCTCAAGGCAACGCTGATTTATCCAGCCGCACCGAAGAACAAGCTTCGAGCCTAGAGCAAACCTCGGCCAGCATGGAGGAACTCACAGGTACAGTGAAACTCAATGCGGATAACGCCAGTCAAGCCAATGCCTTAGCCTCTAAAGCGGCTGAAGTCGCTGTGGACGGTGGTGAGCTTATTCAGCAAGTTGTCCAGACCATGGCATCGATTAATGAATCGGCGCGTAAGATTGCCGACATTATTGGTGTTATCGATGGCATTGCTTTCCAAACCAATATCTTAGCGCTCAATGCTGCGGTTGAAGCGGCGCGGGCGGGCGAACAAGGCCGCGGTTTTGCTGTGGTCGCGTCAGAAGTGCGTAGCTTAGCCCAACGTTCGGCCAATGCAGCTAAAGATATCAAGGCACTGATCTCGGATTCTGTGTCTAAAATCGAGAGTGGCAACAGCCTTGTCGGTAAGTCCGGCGATACCATGAAGGAAATTGTCATTGCCATTAAACGGGTGAACGACATCATGGCGGAAATTGCCTCAGCCTCTAATGAGCAGGCCATCGGTATCGATGAGATCAGCAAAGCCGTAGTGCAAATGGATGAAATGACGCAACAAAATGCGGCATTGGTTGAAGAAGCGGCCGCTGCAGCGGAAAGCATGCAATCCCAAGCGCAGCAACTCTCAGACAGTGTCGCCAGTTTTCGCGTGGACGACGAAGATGAAGCCCCAAGACGCAGCAACGCGAGATTAGCGGCGCCCAAAGCGAAGGCGATGAAACCCATCAAACAGCAGCTTCAACCTATGGCAAAATCAAGGGTGACAGAGAAACCTAAAACCAATGCGATGAAGCCCATGAAGCAAGATCAAGATGAATGGGAAGAATTTTAATTGAGTGAAAACAAACCATTGGAACGAGAGTTTACCTATACCTCGGTGCACTTTAATACCGCGAGGACGACGCTGTACCGCTTAGCGGGGATCAAACTCGCCGATAGCAAGGATGCTATGGTGTATAGCCGTTTAGTGCGGCGGATCAGAACATTGAAATTAGCCGGATTTTCGGCTTATTTTGAGTATCTGCTAAGCCATGAAAACGAACACCAAGAATTTATCAATGCGTTAACCACTAATCAAACAGCATTTTTTCGGGAACCGCATCACTTTGAAGTGTTAAAGCAATATTTAATCGATAACCCAGATACCCGCAGGATCTGGTGTGCGGCCAGTAGCACAGGGGAAGAACCATACTCGATTGCGATTGCTGTCGCTGAACATTTCAACAGTTTTAAAACGCCTATCGAGATCATTGCTTCCGATATCGACAGCGGCGTGCTTAAAAAGGCTGAAATGGGCATTTATCCCTTAGACAGGATCGATACAGTCAGCGATATCCGCAAGAAACGGTTTTTTCACCGCGGACGCGGTTCACAGTTGGGCAATGTGCGCGTTGTGCCCGAATTAAAGCAGATGCTCAAGTTTACCCGCATCAATTTACTCGATTCTTTTTGGCCGCTAAAAACGCCAATCGATGTAATTTTTTGCCGTAATGTAATGATTTATTTCGATAAAGAAACGCAGGAAGTCATATTAAAACACATGATGAACTCCCTTAGCGAGGATGGGCTTTATATTGCGGGACATTCGGAAAATTTTAATATGTTTCCGCAGATTATAACGGCGGTTGGACAGACCACTTATCGAGCAGCGAAAGGGAGTTCGAGTGCTAAAACCTAATATCGAATATGCCGTTACAGAACCGAATCGCTACCATGATAGTCATTTTGGTTGCGAAGCGGTGAAGATCTTACCCGGCGAATATTTTGCCACCCGTGAAAATACCATGATAGTGACAGTGCTTGGCTCCTGCGTGTCAGTGTGCTTGTATGATCCTAAGCTCAAAATCGGCGGGATGAATCACTTTCTATTACCAAGCGATAACAGTAATAGCACTGGGGTGCTCGCCGACTCTGCCCGCTACGGTGTGTATGCAATGGAACTGTTATTAAATGACTTACTAAAACTCGGTGCACGTCGAAGTGCAATTGAGGCAAAGGTATTTGGTGGCGGCAACATGTTGCAAGGTTTTACACTGCATAACATTGGTGAGCGTAATGCCGAGTTTGTCATTGAATATCTTAATACGGAAAATATCCCGATTATTGCCGCCGATTTACTCGATGTGTATCCGCGCAAAGTGTATTTTTTCCCCCATACGGGCAAAGTGAAAGTTCGCAAAATTAAATCCATGCATAACAGTACAATTCTTGATAGGGAAAGTGAGTACCGTTTACGGGTTCGTAATTTACCTTCGGGCGGCGACGTTGAACTATTTGGTGATTAAGTTATGACGATCAAAGTGTTAGTTGTTGACGATTCTGCGCTGATGCGCAGCTTGCTCGGTAAAATGATTGAGGCTGACCCTGAACTGTCTCTGGTTGGGCAAGCTGCCGATGCCTTTGAGGCCAAGGATCTGGTGAATCAATTTCGCCCCGATGTGATTACCTTAGACATCGAAATGCCTAAAGTGGATGGCTTAACCTTTCTGGACCGCTTGATGAAAGCCAGACCCACAGCGGTAGTGATGATTTCCTCGTTAACCGAGCAGGGCGCGGATGCGACCTTTAACGCTTTGGCCTTAGGCGCGGTGGATTTTATCCCGAAACCGAAATTAGACTCGCCCCAAGGTATCCATGATTATCAGGATTTGATTTTAGATAAGATCAAATCCGCCGCGAAAGCCAACATCATCAAACCGCAAAAATTTGTTGAGTCAACACGCCCAGTGTCGAGTAAGCGGCCGGTACTGGCCAATACGACCCTAACCCAGCATCTAGTTGCGATAGGCGCCTCTACAGGCGGCACCGAAGCCATTTTGTATGTGTTACAGCATTTACCTGCGGCTATGCCACCGATAGTGATCACCCAACATATGCCCGCGGGGTTTACCCGCACTTTTGCCGAACGCTTAAATCGACTGTCGCGGATCACTGTTAAAGAAGCGGAGCACGGTGAGCGACTCTTACCCAGTTATGCCTATGTTGCCCCTGGCGATCATCACCTTGAGATCATCAAAGTGGGTGGTAGTTATAAAGTCAAATTAACCCAAGATGAAAAGGTCAGTGGCCACAGACCTTCGGTCGATGTGATGTTTACGGCCTTGGCGCAATGTGCCGCGCCCAATATGAGCGCGATGATTTTAACCGGTATGGGCAAAGATGGCGCCGAAGGCATGGTGGCGCTACACCAAAAAGGCGTCACTACATTTGCCCAAGATGAACAAAGTTGTGTGGTATTTGGCATGCCACGAGAAGCAATAAAGTGCCGTGCAGTAGATTATGTGGTGGAGTTATCGCAGATGCCGAGCAAGCTCATTAACCATTTAAGCTCACTGTGACCGCCCACGCTGAGTGGGATTAAAAAGTAACGAATAGAGCGTGAGCCTCGCAGGAAGAGCATTACGCCGAACTGATTTGTGCGCTGCAGTGGCTCATTCTGTTTAGGGTTAGTCAGTCGTAGAAACCACGAGCTGATTTCTGCCTAAACGCTTAGCTTCGTAAAGGTTTTTATCTGCCAGTAACAGGCAATCTTGAAATTCCTCACATTGATCCGAAAAGGCTAAACCGCCGCTGAGCGTCACCTTAAATTCGACGCCATCTTCAACAAATACGATATGGCTAAAGCTTTCACGGATCGCATTCAACTTGGCAATCGCCAGTGGTTTTTGCATATCTGGCAGCACTAACATAAATTCTTCACCACCGTAGCGGCCGGTAAAGTCAGTTTGACGTAAGGATTGTTGTAGCAGATGGGCAAATGCCAACAACACCTTATCACCACCGGAATGACCATAAGTATCGTTGACCTTTTTGAAGTGATCTAAATCGAACATAGCGATACAAACTTGAGAGTTAATCCGTTTCGCTACGTTAAAACAGCGTCTCGCAGCCACCAGAATTTGGGTATGGTTTAACAGCCCAGTTAAGCTGTCGCGACTAGCCGAACTGCGAATGTCATGACCCCGTTGAGCACGGGAAATCACCTGCGCGACGAATAAACTCGGCGCGGTTTGCTTTGAAATTAAGTCATCGGATCCCGCTTGTATGATGCTGACCTTATTCTGCATAGTATCGTCTGAGCTCAATACGAGAATTGGGCTCGAGGTGTATTTATCCAGTTGGCGTATCATCTTGGCCAGCTCAAGCCCGTTCACATCTGGCATGTACAAATCGAAGATAAACAGATCGGGTTCAAACTGTTCAAGGGCTGGTAACACTTGCTCGGCACTGGATAACCCTTTTACCATTAAACCGTGACTGCGTAACAGGCTTGAAAAGTAATCCACCATAGATTGTTGATCATCCACCAGTAACACCTTAAGCGGCTGTTTCTCTGACATTTTGAGAGATTGATGGATTTTGCGCACCAATAAAGTGGTTTCCGCAGGTTTAACAAAATATTCGCTGACGTTGGCACGAATGGCCAATAGCCGCATGTCAAAATCCCCCCGCGAGGATAAAACAAACACTCGGGTATTGTTCTTCTCAAACTCAGTGGCGGCTTCGAACAAGGCCTCTTCAGTCCAATCGGGCAGAATTAAATCCAATAGAATCAGATCGAAGGGCGTTTCATTTTGCACCACCAAAAAGCTCGTGAAATTCAAAAAATGCTGCACACTAAAACCGAACTCTCGCAGCTGCTTTGTGATCATCGCACCGACATTACCATCGTCTTCTATGATGGCAATATGGTGCTCATGGCGCGCCTTTGACGGTTTATAGGGGCTTTGCTGCATTTGCGCCTCCACTACCGGCGCCGACGGTTGGCCGCGCATATTGTTTTGTAACAACTGGTGGAAGAGAGTATCTAAGCTTTTGATAGTAGGCAGTTCGGGGGCTGGCGCATTGAGCAGCCCCTTAAGCAGCAACTCAAGTTTATCGACTATGTGTTTGGTATCTGACAACCCAAAGGTCTCGCTCGACCCTTTTAAGTTACGCACCTCTCGGTACACGGCAGACAGCATGTGTGCGTCCCAATTTTTACGCAATGAAATCCACAAGGTAATGATTTGTTTCTTTTTATCCGGCAGTGCATGTAAAAACTGTCGTTTAAGTTGCTCTAACGAATCTTCAAAACTCATAGGCAATAGATATCCTAAATAATTGAGCCCTAGGTCTTAATCTCTATGTATACGCTACGCTAAGACGTTAAAACCCGTTCACTCCGACACTGAAATGGAAACTGCTCTGGAGAAGCATGTAACAGATTCAATCAATTGCACTTATCTTTACACTCACTCATAGAGTGTAAACCACTGCGACAAAAACGACGGGGAAATGCTGAGATTGCATAGGTATTGATAAGAATTTTGGGTCGAATAGCTGAAATCAGCACAGTGATCACGAGCGGCATAATGCTAAATATTTTATGTAAAACAGCATGATAATGATGACATGTATTTTTAATCAAATACGACTGTGATAAGTTAGCGTCTGTAAAAACAATCACTTGTTGCAAAAGGATCGTTGTCAGTGATCACAGTGTTTTATAATGACCACGCCGAAATACTCGCGGCACAGTATTTGTCTAAAACCTTTGAAGAAGTGCATTCGAGTTGGTTGCATCATCTTTTGCCTCTACTCACCAAAAATACATTGTCGATATTGGATGTGGGAGCAGGTTCTGGCCGGGATGTGTATTATTTAGCCGAAAAAGCACAGGGCAAAGAGACACAAATTATTGCAGTCGAACCTGCGATTGTTTTAGCAAAAATGGGGCAGGTGTTAACTCGGGATCTATCCGTGCGTTGGATTGAGGATAGTTTACCTCAGTTGCAAAAAGTGGTTGGCCTAGCGCAACAGTTTGATCTGATTTTACTCAGCGCTGTGTGGATGCATTTATCTTCCTCAGAGCGCCCACTTGCACTAGCAACACTTTCGCGCTTACTCAATTCGACTGGACTTTTAATCATCAGTTTGCGCCATGGCCCAAGCCCCGATGCGCGCGTTATGCACCCAGTCAGTGTCGATGAACTGCTCACACTGGCTGCAGATTGTCAGCTACAACTTTTAGATTTGAGCCAAGATGAAACCGATAAACTCGGTCGCTCACAAGTGCATTGGCAGACGCTAGTTTTCACACCCAAACTGATGCCAAACGTAAATGCACCTGAAGCAAGCGTTATTATTCAGGAGCGACTGAATGCCGATTGATGCGAGAAGACAAGTTGAATTTATTAGCTATTTACAACGTCTATTAGTTGAAGGGGATTTCGTTGCAACTTACAAATTTGCCTTACTGCATGCGATCGCCGATATCTGTATCGAACGGCCATTAATACTCAATGCCGATCCTGCGCTGAAAACCGCGATTAGTATTGATGATTTGGTAGAGAAGTTTATTGAACTTTACTGGCAACACTCTTTGCCTTTTGGTGCCAATGATGGGTATTTTGTCCTGATCTAAAATAGTGGAAAGCAATCAGCCTTGATCAACAGTTTGATTGAACTACGCCATCAAGGTGTTAACAGTCTATCCCAGTTAAAAGCGCATCTTAGTTATCCAGCTTTATTGCGTAAAACGCGCGGTACGTTTAAAGATGGCCCCTTATGGCGCTTACAAAACTTGTCACGTAATGAAGAATGTTTCCTTTATCCCCATGATAAAACGAAAAATTACATCGAGTTGAATCCGGGGATCGCATTTTGCTTCAGGCGATTTCACGATTTAGTGGTGTCATTGGCTCGTACTCAATGGGTACAAAAAATCGCCGATTTTCCAGCAAATCAGGTCATTATAGGCAGTAAAGGCAATTTAAGTGAGTTTCTGTTTGGTAGCGACAGACAGACGATCACCTATGCTAGACCTGTACTGCGTGATATACAAAAAGGCCAATGCTTCTATTGCCAAAAATCATTAAAAGAAACAGGCGAAGTGGATCATTTTATCCCTTGGGCACGATATCCTAATGATTTAGGCCATAATTTTGTCCTCGCACATAGCAGTTGTAATAATCAAAAACGCGATCATCTTGCCGCTCAGCACCATAAAGATAACTGGTATGAGCAAAATATTATCCAGCATGGCCAAACGTTACACTCTGAACTCAATCGATATTTCGTCTGTGAGAGTGATCGCTCTGAAGCCATTACGACGTGGGCTTATCAGCTTGCAGGAGAAAATCGCTCGCTTCTCTGGCTCGATAAAAAGACCTTTGTGCCTTTTAACGTGATAGATAATGACTTATCAAGTACAGCAATTTAGAGCATGCTCACAGTTTTATGGCACTTATTTTTAGCACTCGTCAAGGTCGAGTGACCTTAAAGCAACTGTGCTGCAATTGAATGAGCAACGCTGCCAAGCTAAAGTAATCGATGAACTATTTACATGTTATCTTGGTGGCATTACATTTTATCTTCATTGATTTTGTTACCTGTTGATAGTAAAGGTTTACTTCCTGATAAGGTAATTGATTTCAAAGAAAATAAGGAGTATTTGGTGGACATATATGGCGCACTCGTTCAGTGACAACAAGCAGATGAATGCACCATGGAATATATTGATAATACATGTCTAGTTTTGGAGGTTTGATGATGAAATCGATTTTCTTACTGCCCATATCTGTGCTTGTGCTGATAGGTTGTACAACGCCTAAATCGCCGAGCGAAGTCTATGACGAGTACAATACTAAGGTACAGCAGGGGATGAGTTATCAAGAGGACAAGGCTTACTATACCCAACGTAAGCAAGCGGATGTTGAGTCTAAGTTCCCACAGTATATGCAGCAGATGAAGCTGTCCCGCGATGAAGTGATCGCATCTTATCTTTCATTTTCAAAAGCGACAGCCAAGTGCAAAGCACTCACCTTAGTGTCGCAGGTGATAGAAGGGGATACGGCCGTCCTTGAATATGCACAAAAAGATCTCTGTGGTAACGCATCGGAGGCGAATGAAAAACAAAGAATTAGCATGATAAATGAAGGTGGTTGGAAAATTGATGAGCTCCAAATTAGTCTCTAAATCATTTGGAATATCGTATCAATGACAGGATTTTATGAGTTTTTTAGCCTGCCAAACGGAGTTGAGGTTACTTGCCCCCATTGTACTGGCTGCGCCACTTTTACCTTTGCCCATGTTTTTCGTTTAGAGAAAAAAGATGTGCATTTATTTGAGGATAGGCAGTTTGAGATCAAGCAGTTTAATCAAAGGTTTGCCCATAAATGGCCAGGTGTGCTGTTTTTCCCTCCGCTATTGGATGCTTCTTGGCGGGAAAAATTGCCAGAAAAATACCAAGGTACTTCGACTTGGGAACATAGGGCAAACAGTGCTTTTACAGATGGTACAGATCTTGGTCTTATTTGTTGTTATCAGTGTATGGCAAAACAGAAACATCGACTTGAATGGCCCAATGACGCATTTTATTCCCTTGAGTTTAAAGGTCATTCACTTTGGGCATTTAATAAACAGATGATGCTTCAGATCCGTGATTACATTCAGGCCAAAGATCGCGATGCGGTATTCGAGTCTGAGCCGATAGTCATTCGACATTTGCCGACAATTTTTAAACTGGCTAAAAATCGTGAGATATTGGTTAAAAAAATTAATAAGCTAATGAGTAACTAGTCAGATTTAGCCCAACAAAAAGTCGTCACAGAATAACCAATGACGACTTTTTAATGCGATAACGCTGGGTTAATCGGCGTAAGTTAGCCGAATAACATTACGCGCTCTTTCTCGCTTCCATTTCAGCTTGGCTTGAAAGGTACTCATCGAAAGTACCTTGGAAGTTAATCACTTTTTTATCTTTAATATCAATGATACGTGTTGCGAGTGACGATACAAACTCACGGTCATGACTGACGAATATCAAAGTGCCTTCAAAGTCTTTCAACGCATTATTGAGTGCTTCGATGGCTTCCATGTCCATGTGGTTAGTCGGTTCGTCCATGATTAGCACATTGATGTCTTGCATCATTAACTTACCGAATAACAAGCGGTTTTTCTCACCACCTGAACAGTTACGGGCTTTCTTGTTCGCGTCATCTTCGGTGAACAGCAGACGGCCTAACATGGCGCGTACCATAAGATCGTTGTGCTTAGGTTGGCGCCACTGTGACATCCAATCCATTAACGTGTAGTCATTATCAAATTCGTCACTGCTGTCTTGTGGACAGTAGCCGATTGATGCGTTTTCTGACCACTTGATCACGCCTTTATTATGTTCTAAATCATTGACTAAGCAACGTAGGAAAGTGGTTTTACCCACGCCGTTTTCGCCGATAATCGCTAATTTTGCACCGGCTTCGAGGATTAAGTCGCCGCCTTCGAATAGCAGCTCACCATCAAACCCGTGGGCCAAATCTTCGAGGATCAGTGCTTGGCGATGCATTTTCTTGCCGGCATCGAAACGAATAGAAGGGTGAATACGGCTTGATGATTTCACTTCATCAAGCTTGATCTTGTCCATTTTTTTCGCGCGCGAGCTGGCTTGTTTTGCCTTAGATGCGTTGGCACCGAAGCGGTTGACGAAGTCTTGCAGTTCTTCGATTTCAGCACTCTTCTTGGCGTTACCCGATAATAATTGTTCACGGAGCAAAGACGATTGTGCAAGGAAGTATTCGTAGTTACCAGGGTAAATGCGCAGTTCGCCGTAATCGATATCGGCCATGTGGGTACATACGGCATTCAAGAAATGCCTATCATGGGAAATAATGATCATGGTGCATTTGCGTTTGTTCAACTCGGCTTCTAACCAGCTAATGGTATGTATGTCCAAGTTGTTGGTTGGTTCGTCGAGCAGCAAAATATCTGGGTTGGCAAATAGTGCTTGTGCCAACAGTACCCGCAGTTTCCAACCCGGTGCGACTTGCTGCATTAGGCCGTAATGGAAAGATTCTTCAATACCCGCTTCGAGCAGGATTTCACCGGCGCGGCTTTCTGCGCTGTAGCCATCCATTTCGGCAAATTCACTTTCAAGATCGCCAACACGCATGCCATCTTCTTCAGTCATATTCGGATTGGCGTAAATTGCATCGCGTTCCTGTTTGACTTTCCACAGGGCTACATCCCCCATGATCACCGCATCGATCACACTGTATTGTTCAAACGCGAACTGATCTTGGCTTAGGGTACCGACTTTTAAGCCGGGCGTGATGGACACATTGCCAGAGGTTGGCGCTAACGCTCCGCTGAGGATCTTCATAAAGGTCGATTTGCCACAGCCATTCGCGCCGATCAAACCATAGCGGTGACCATTGCCAAATTTCGCTGAAATGTTTTCAAACAATGGCTCAGGGCCAAACTGCATCGTGATGTTCGCGGTAGAGATCAAAGGAGCTTTCCTAGGTATTTGCTAACGGGGATTGTGACAAACAAGCCTCAAAATGAAACATGCGCTTCACCCACTCTAAGCCAAAACATTAAAGTTGGGATAATAAGGTCGCGGAGTATACAGACTAAGGGCTAAAGATGCGAGCAAGGATGTGATGCGCAGCTATAAATCGAGCCGTTTCAGTTGCGTTTATTTTGAGGTTGACCCAAGGCATCAGCGGATCATAGGTAAAATTTAGAAACGGGTTTGAGCTTGATGCTGAGTTCATACCTGTTAGCGTGATATCGCGGATATGCAGATTAAAACCGTCGGCTGCGGCGTATTTTCTTTGCCCTAAAGCCGATGCCAAACCTCGCTAGCGCAAATAAAAGAAGGCGTTTAGCTTATTTACCGTTATTATTCCCGCAGTTTTGTCGAGCAGCAGATTTTACGGCTAATATTTAATGGCTCAGTTTGGAGGCTTCAGGTCCTTAAGATTTAAGATCTAAGCATCACGAGTAACAAGGCTTAACGCCCTATGCTATTGCCGTAACAACGTCAGTGGCTCATGACTTCATAACTTGAGTGATTTCTCTAATCGCGAATTTTAGTAGCGAATTGAGTCACTCGTTTAACAACTCAAAACCGTAAACTAATACAGTAAAATCAGCCAATAGGGCTGAACTTGGAATTCCCATGATTGAAGAGCAACAGAACAACCCGTTACACGGCCTCAAACTCGAGACAATGATCACTGAGTTAGTCGATTTTTATGGCTGGAAAATTTTATACGCGGCATTAAAGCTAGGTTGCTTTAACACCAACCCGACCATTGAGGCCTGTATTATTTTCCTCAAGAAGACTGAGTGGGCGCGGGAGAAAGTGGAAAACTTTTACCTGTATCGATTCAAGCGTATGCCTAAAGCCGTCGGTGAGCAGTTTGATCTTAAGCCACGCGAACGAGGTTTTGCCTCAGGTATCGCGCCGCGTAAACCGATGGAACTCACCATAGAATCTATCGCTAAAATGCAGGCACAAGCCAGCGCCGAGTACGAAGCGGGTAATAAACGTCCTAACTCTGGTTATGGCTCAGGTAAGAGCTTTGGTAATGGTTCAGGTAAAAGCTCAGGCAAAAAACCTACGGGTGGACGTGGCACCGGCTCTGGATATGCTTCATCGAATAGCAACTCACAGCGCCGCAGCGAACCCCGAAACGAGCCAAGAAACGATTCAAGAATGGCTGAGCGTTCCGGACCAAGCCCATCGACGGATGACAACGATCCGTGGGGCACTAAACGCGGCTAATCCCATGTCTGCCGAATTGAGTGGGTATGGTTTTTCACAGGCGTTAGTTTTACATTCGTGATTTACAGTGACGAGCCTCAACTTGCTATTTTCGTACCCGTAAAAAATTAGCTCTGGTATGAGTTAGCTTTTGTAAGAGTCGTTTTGAAGTCATGGCTCTGGTTGTATGATAGAACATCTGATTTATCGCCTGATTTAAAGAGAAGAGGTTAGTTGTTGAATACAGCTAACCTCTTTTTTATGATTAACTATTCACTTTATTGCATTAAGGTGAGAAAAATATCGGGGATTATAGTTTTAGATTTGCATATCATGTGCATAACCAGTTAATTCATCAATTTGCAATCAGATGGTGCCGGTTGCTCATGTTTACGACCAATACCAGCGCCTTCTCTAACACCTGTGCTTTATATTCTATACCTTTGTTCATCTTAGTCTGCTAAATGCCCAGAGTTAACGTCAAGGTGTTTGACGATACAGCTCCAAGGTAACCATTTAAATGTTTGATTATCATTGGGTAAGTAGTTTTAGCCGTCTTGCTCCACCAGCATTCCCTGTTGCCAAACGCCGCTGCCGACTGGCTGATGTGTAATGGCCAAACCATAGGTTTCGGCGCTGCCGTCATTCCGCGCCAAGGGATATTTCAATCACTACTATATGCGAACTGCGGTTAGGCTTAGTGGTTGGTATTCTTTTGTGTCTAATGCGGGATAACTTAAGTTTGCCTGACATAGCGGAAAAACTGACAATGAGCCCAGCCACCTTAAAACGGTGTTTGGCCGAGATGGATTTAAACTTTGCCCAACTCGCTGATACTTGCTGATGAGACCCGTTTAATCAAAGCACGCTATAACTTGGCGACACCTGCGCAAGATGCTCACAGTATTGCCACTTCTTTATCCTTCTGCGACGCCAGTGATTATAGGCGTTCCTTTAAACGCTGGACTGGCCAATTACCCACTTATTTTCGCAGTTGGCTTGCTTAAGCCATAAGCCATTAAAAACTATCCTACTTATATCTCTAAGCTGATACTGCCGCGGTTTGCCTATTCCAAATGTGAATAACCATGCAGGGAAAGCGCAGATCAGTGAGAGTAATCCCGACGCCATATCCCATATTTTGAATATTTAATGCATAAATAATCAATTTGGCGTTTTATGGCCTTTGCTGGTGAATCTTATATTTTATGCGGTTTTATAGGGGGTTCTGTTGATTGCGGTTTTATCTATGATGCAATGATTTAACCGAACGAATAACTAGACACTTTTTTCCATCGCTTTTTTGACTGTGCCATGGTCTCAGATAAACAATGGCATTTATACTCGTTTTCCTATTGCAAAAAAACGTGGTGAATAAAAGGCTGAGATGGAGGAACTGAGTGATGAGTGACGAAAAAATCACTGGACTTTATTTCATCGAGAAACTTCAACGCATTTGGATTACTTTTACATTTAGACATCCAGAGCCAGTAGATGACATCGACCATAAGACGTATATGGAGCTGCTAGATAAAATAAAAAATTCAGATGGAACGCGATATGATTTGTACACCTATCTCCTATCAAAGCAAAACAAGTGCACAGACATTCTCCAATTTCTTAAAACACACCAGAACTGAGAATAATTTATCTCAAGAAGATTTATGTAGTCTGCTCAGGCAAAAAAGCTGCCTGTTCGATATGTTAGATTCCATCACTATTAGCCGTTGGGAGCGGGGAGTTAACATTCCATCCCTAGCTAAACAGTCTGAAATCGTTGAAATATTTGGCTCTGAACTGTTTGATATTTATCGGGAGGACAAAAAATTCATCAACGAAGGTTTAGCGTTAATTAACCTTTTTGAATCGACCATAGAACGCAGTGATCATCCGTACTACCGTAATACTCCTTATCGTGTCGAGTTTATCGAAAGCCACCATCAAAACTTTATGACCCTGCTGCAACTTAGCTTGGTTTATGAAAGTAACCCGCGTTTATCCTTTGTGAGCCGTAAGTTGTCTCAACCTTTTTTTCGTGGACTCTCATTGGTGGTGGCTTTTAGCTTTGGCGATCAAATCATTGGACACAGTCTATTCTGCCGCACTCAAGGCAAAATTGCCCTCGAATTTATGAATGATGAGGTGGACTTGTTTGAGGTCATTAACCATAACAGTCAAGCTTTGCCAGATACCTTAATGGTGTTCTCCTCCTTTGGCGTAACGCCTTATATTGAAAATTATATGATGTCTGTTTATCTCAATGAATTAGCCACGAGTCGCTCACTTAAGTTTTTGAGTTTTAATATCTGCGATGAGTCACTAAAACGAAAATTGACGCAATTTAAGTTGCCCATATTTAAAGTAAGAACGATAGAAGGCGGCTTCAAACCAGTCAAAAACTATTCGTTTTTCTCCAGTCGCACAGAAGTCATGGCGAATCGTAATTTACTCAAGCTTTCTGTTATCCCTACATCCAAATCCCAGACGATCGATCCCATTTTCTTTATGCAGTTAGAGACCAATATATGAATATTCTCATCATAGATGATCAACGCTTTATTAGAGAAACCATGAAAGCTGATATCCATAAGTACTTAGCAGAGGACAATGTGGAGATCTATGAAGCCAGTAATGGTAATCAAGGAATTGAACTGATCTTAGCTGTAGAAGCAAAACTTGATTTAGTCATTTTAGATTTAAAAATGGATCAAGGTGACGGTATTGCGGTGATTAATATGTTGGCCTCCGAGCCCCGATTTACAGCCATTCCGATTGCGGTGATAAGCTCCTCGGATAAACGGACTTTAGAACTGGTGGATAGCATTATCACGGGTTTGAAACTCAACTTGCTTGGCGTATTTGCTAAACCTATCAATGTGAATGACATTTTAACGCCATTGCTAGACGCCTCCGACGATAGAAACCGTGTCCATCAAGATGAGTCTATCGTGCAAGACATGGCGGCGAATATCAATGTGCGGCAATTGCTCAAAAATGAACAATTAATTTTGTGTTATCAACCTAAGATTAACCTTAAAACAAAGGATATCATCGGTTTTGAAGTGCTTTCGCGGCTTTGCGATCAATCCAATGGCTATATTTATCCCGACGTTTTTTTGCCACTGGTGAATCAGCAGGGGCTAAATAGCTTGTTTTCGCGGATGGTTATTTCCCAAGCATTGCAATGTTGGTCGCGCCAACCGTTATTAATGGCGTTTGCCCTGTCGATTAACATTACCGCAGATGATTTGACCTGTGATGAACTCATTGAGTACATCATCGAATGTGGTCGTGAGTATAAACAAATCCATTTGATTTTAGAGCTCACCGAATCACAGGAAATCATTAACCAAGATAGAGTACTTAATTCAATTGCACGGCTGATCATCAATAATATTGATATTTCCCTCGATGATTTCGGTAAAAGTTATTCTACCTATGATCGTCTTGATGCCATTCCCTTTAAAGAGATCAAAATTGATAAAAGTTTTGTCTCCGATATGGATATCAATCATCAACATTATCTCATCGTAGAGTCCACCATCGCGCTTGCGCAAAAGATGCACGTAAAGGTGGTTGCAGAAGGCGTTGAGACAAGTGCAATAGAGTTAATTCTCTCTGAGTTGGGATGTGATGTTGCCCAAGGTTATTTGTACAGCCCCCCGATTGAAGGTCGTTATCTTATTGATTGGATTGCTCAATATAATAGGAGTGCCTAATGTATGAATGCTAATACTGAGTTACCCAAGGCCTTATCTGTATTCTTTGAGCAATACAGCCAAGAACAGCAATCGCGACTGCGATTGACACTGATTGCTGAATTACAGCGAATGCGACTTGGGCTAGAACAATATGAGTCCTCTGACAGTATCGAAGGCCTGAAACATCAATTTACGGGTATTGCGCGCTACTTGCAGCTTAAAGATATGCTGTCTGTCATGGATGTTTGCGAGCGAGAGCAGTTTGAACATCAGTTATGCAGCTTGCTAAAGGCCGTAATGGATTACGCTAATGAGCTTTAAATATAGCGCTTGTATCAATATGTTCAGTGGCTTATGGGTCACTCTGTTGGTGCTGTGGTTAACCTTGTCCCACTCACGTTATGAATTTGACTCCATTTACAATAAAAAAGCAGAAGCGGTTTTTACTTCTTCACGGGATATGTTCTTACAACATGAAATTATGTTGGATGCGCTAAAATCGTTTTTTTATGCTTCGAGTGAGGTAACGTCACAGGAATTTGAGGTTTTTGCTAAGGACTTACTGAAGATCAAATCTGCTGTCGCTTTTACACTGACCCCCGAACTTGAACTGGCCTATATCTCTGATCAGACAATGGCGCCAGAACTTAAGCCACTTAAATTAGTCAAGAATAGTAAAGGGGAACTTCAGGCTAGCCTTGCCGATTACACGTTAGCGGTTGTTAATATCGATGGGCCTAATATGCTTTATTTAGTCTATGCCATTTCTCATCAGCGGATATTAGCGCGGATTGAGCAGGAGCAGGGTGTATGTATTAGCTATCAATTTGAACAATCGTTATTGCAAAGTTCATCCTGTAACCATGAGTTTTCCACAGGCATATTTTCAATGTTTAGCTACACAGATAGCCGAACTTTGGATATTCCTGGATACCAAACCCGGGTAGATTTACGCATAGAATATCAAGTGCCACAAAAAGAGGTTGTCGAGCTAATCGTGATTATCTTACTGATTGCTTCTCTTGGTATTACTCTGTCTTTTCTTTTGTACTTTAAGTCTAAAAATCAGCATATTGTAGAGCAGATAAAGCTCGATAATCGATCTAGATTAGCAGTGCTTTCCAGCATAAATCATGAGATCCGCACTCCTATCAATGCCATTCTTGGCTACAGTCGCATGTTAAAAAAAGCGCGCTCACAGCCACAAAAACTGGACGAAATTATCGATAAAATGACCTGGTCAGCTAACTTACTTTACTCGGTTGCCGAAAATACGTTGAATTACAGTAAGGCTGAAGCTGGGCAGTTAAAATTGAATCGGCATTTAGTCAATTTACACGAATATCTGAGCAACATTGAGGATTACTATCGTGCTTTTAGTGCGACATCGGGTAAACGTTTAAAGGTTGTCGTGAATGAGTCTTTGCCGAAGTTTATCGAGCTTGATGGGACTAAGTTATTCCAACTCATGACTAACATTATCAATAATGCCTTTAAATACAGTACGGGTAGCGAAGTGCATTGTTATATGGACTTACGCCTTAAACGTAACCATAAAGACCATAGTCCTATGCTTAGGGTACTGATCCGCGATTTTGGCGAGGGTATGTCAAAGGAAGCGCAGCGCGCTTTAGTTGATCCCTTTATGCACGCATCTAACTCATATACAACAACATCGGGCATGGGATTAGGACTCTATACTTGTAATCGATTGCTTGAGCAAATTGGCGGTAAGTTTATGTTGCGCAGTCAAAAGGGCAAAGGCACCACAGTGCTGTTACATTTTCCCTGCCAACTTACCGAGGTGAAAGAACGATTAACGATTCAATATGATCAACAAAAAGTGTTAATCATAGATGATAATCTGTTTAACCTTGAGATTTGCAAAGCCATGCTAGAGCACTATCATTTTCAAACCTTCAGTGTTGATAACGCAGCGCAAGCACTTAAGATGTTGATTCACTCATTGCCACATATTGTTATTGTGGATTACCGTTTACAAGATATGAATGGCTTGCAACTTATTAAACAGATGCAACAAACATTACAAAACCTTGCCAGTGATACCCTGATTGAGCATCACTGTCGCTTCTTTTTGCTTTCAGCTAATGATAGCGATGATATTCCTGAGTTAGCATTATTCCCTGAGGTACATTTCATGCAGAAACCTTTTAGTGCTGAAATATTTCTCAGTAAATTGGCCGTAAAATCGTAAATTATCAAAGTATTGGATCTGATTTTTAAAGCTTATTTGCCGAATGTGTGGGATTTATATCGCGGTAGAGCCAATCCCGTTGCGGTAATATGGGGGTAAAGACAAAGACGCTGTGATTAGTGTAGAACGCTGCTAATCTAAACATGTCGGAGATCTTCTCTAAAAGCGTCATTGCTAGGAATAATCGATGGAAAAAGAATCTCTTGAGTCTGTTTACCCCTTTTTAACCGAAGCCTTACGGCTAAGCGAGAATGGCCTCGCTGTTTTGGACAAGCACAATCATTTTATCTTTTATAACCATACCTTTGCGAAAATGTTTGGTTTTGTTGATCAAGACATGGCTGGCCGGCATTTTGACGACATGATGCACTTTACCTTTACCCATAAGCAAGGGCCTAAAATTGATCATGAAACCATAGAGGAATGGCTTGAACTTATTCATGCGAATCAACGTAAATCAGCTTTTCGACGTTTTGAAGTGGATCTGGTCGACGGTAGCTGGTTGCAACTTTCTGAGCAGGTTTATCACAATGGCGATATGGTCATTGTTTGCACCGATATTACCCAGTTAAAACAGGTCGAATTTGCCCTAAGGAATGCGCAGACTGAGTTGAATCGACTCGCACTCACCGATGAATTAACCGGTATTGCCAATCGACGGCATTTTTTCCAGCAGTTAGAGCATGAAATCAAACGCTTGAGTCGTCTACAGTTACCTTTGTGCCTTGTCATGATGGATATCGATTATTTTAAACTCGTTAATGATCGCTATGGGCATCAAGTGGGTGACAAGATACTGCAGCATTTTACCCAATTTATCAGTGCTTGCACGCGCCCATACGATATCTTTGGTCGCTTCGGCGGTGAGGAATTTGCGCTATTACTGCCAGAAACGTCGGTCGATGTCGCGCAGAAAATTGTGACGCGTATGATGTCAGCGCTTGCGAATGAAGATCTTTCAGCGATAGTCGCCGATTTTCACTATCAATTTTCGGCAGGAGTGAGTGCGTTAACACCTGTGATCACTCATCATGCCATCGAAGAAAACGGCGGTATTTTAGTGCTTCAGTCTGTGCCTTCACCGATTGAGATAGGGAGTCAGTGCCGTTCAGATGCTGAAAAGCTGGTGGCCGAGGCCGATAAAGCCTTGTATCACGCTAAAACTACGGGGCGAAATCGTGTCGTGGTTTGGGATGATGTGATATTAACGGCTAAAGCTTAACGAACCCTGTGGTTGTCGAAATCTAAGCATCGCGATACCAAACCAAGAGTAAGCGCTGCTTGGCTCCTATTCTTAACTTGATATTGTACTTAATGCAGCGTTTTGTTCCTCTGCATTTTCACCTAAAATAGCCAGCTTAATGTGTCTCTCACTGCATAGGGTTCAAGGTAAGCCGTGTTAATCAATCAGCAATATAACCGCCATGGACCCGATTATCGATTTGGTGAGCAAGTCACTTTTCTTGATATTAAACAAACCTTTGGTTTTAGCCATGTGCGTGTGGGCCGCTGGGTGACGCGGGATGAATCACGCATTGCTGCGGATTTAGTGTTTGATTCGCTAGCCGATCTGGCCTTTATCTTAAAATTGCCACCTTTGACTTTAGGGCTGCGGGAAACCGTCAGCCTGGCCTTTGGACATGGCGGTCAAAAGGGCGTACAGGCCCATTATGCACCCGCGACCCGAGAGTTGGCATTGGCTAAAAATGCAGGTGCTGGTGCTTTAGCCCATGAGTTTTGGCATGCGTTTGACCATTATATTGCCGCTAAATCATTCAAACCCACTAATAAGCGGTTTCAGTGTGCGAGCGATCTTTGGCTATCCGATCTGCCCATCATAGAGCATCCATTAAATGTTCGATTATCTGAGATCTTCAAAGTGACATTGTTGAGTGGACAGGGTGATGAGCCCCATGATTATGTTCGCCGAGCGATTGCATTAGATAAAAAACATGGGATGCAGTACTTCTCTCGGCCAACGGAGATGATGGCGCGAGCATTTGAAGCCTGTATTGAATCCTATACTGATATTTCGAATCCGTATTTAGTGTCGGGAACCCGTTTTTCAGCAATGGCAAAGGAGGGAGCTTATCCCGATGAGGCCCACAGACAAGTGATTTTTCAGGCGCTGATCAATTACTTTGAACCGTTGGGGATCGCATTGGGTAAAAATCCCTTAACTAGGGCGTGTTGACGTTTTGAGTCATGCATTTGAACAGAGGTTGGTTTAGCGTCGCTAGAGAGCAAGGTAAAAGGTAAAACGACATTCGCCTTAGGTATTTTGAATGCGAATGCGAATGGCAGTGGACTGGGGGAGGGTCACGAGCCGTTTGAAGGCTCATTGCCAATCAAGCTCGCGTGCTTAGTCGACAACGTTTGCCAACAATATGCCAAACTATGGCGAATCGCATCAAGATATTGAGATGCCTGAGTATCCATTAAATACCAATAGCTGGGTTTTGATTCTGGCATGTGGTTGAAAAATAAAGCTTCAGCATTGATGAGCTGGCTAGTGTGAGCAAATTGCAGCCAAATGTTGATGTGTGTATGCGCCAGTGTGATTAGCCATTCAAGTTGCATCTGCCGTGTGGCTGGATTTAGTGCATCTGCGATTAATGAGCTCGACTCTTGTAAACGCACAAGCAAATCAAAGGGATTACCTGCGTTTATCCTAGGTGCGACTTGGCATGGTTGCATTTGGTTTATTGCGGATAGGCGAGGTAAAAATACGGACGCTAAGCTAAATTCAGGCCAGTCGACCGATGGTACCAAAGCCTGGGCAATCCGTCGTTCGCCTAACCAATTATGCACCATGCAAGGTAAGTGGTCTTCAAGCGGTAAATCATTGGGTCTTGATAAACTCGGAAACAGCGACATCCGCTGCACTTGCACATGCTGAGACAATTGCTGCATCAATACTATTGTGGTTAACCCAGATGAAGGCCAGCAACCAAGCTGAGGCGTTAATTCAATCGCAACTTGCGTCAAGGCTTGGGTAAGCAGACCACTTTGTGGATGACCTTGTACTACAAAAGCATATTTTGATTCAGCAAAACCACCGTTGGCGATATTTACTATCTGATTATTTGCATTGCTGTTTTCAGCCCATTGAGTACCGTTAAAAATAAATGTCGTACCTGTGGTCGCAGGTTGCCAATCGCCAGAAGCATTACCAATAATGGTCACTTGCTCAAAGGCAAGGGTGCCCGCTAGAGCTTGCAGATCTAATTTAGCATGTGGCATCTGCAAATGTTGATGCATGTGGGTGTGAGACTTAGGCATAGGCGGAACATCTGTTTTACGAACTCAAAATGGACTTCATTGTAATGGATTATCCCCCTGAGCCCAAAGGGTTAATCCATTGAAGTTTACCGGATGCTGTTTTAACGCAGGATAGTTTAGCTTTAGGTATACCGCGCATAAAAGTGATGCGCGGTATTGGCGATTAACAATTAGACTAAAAATTATAGCTCAGGCTAAGTTCGACATTTCGCGGTTCGCCGAAGAAACCTTGATTGTAGAAATCGATACTAGAGTAGTACTTTTCATCAAACAAGTTTCGAATATTCAAACGAACAATCGCATCATCAGTGAGTTGATAACTTGCCATAAGATTGGTAAGGAAATAACTGGCTTGTTCAGAGCTTTCGCCGTTAGGCCCCGCGTTTTCTACATAAATCTTGCTCTGCCAGCTTAAGTTGCCACCTAATGTGAGATCTTCTAGAGCGCCATCAAAGTGATAGAGCGAAGATAAGCGTACTAAGTTTTTAGGCAAATGTGTGCCAAAGGCCGAACCATCGGCTTTTTCAGATTCACTGTAGGTGTAACTGAAGTACAGATCCCAATCCTCTGTGGGTCTACCCGTTAGTTCCATTTCAAAACCACGGTTACTGGTGCCATCCACAGCGCGCATTGGAAAGCTACCATCAGGAAGTGGGTCTTTAATGTTAGGATCTTTTTCCGCCACATTTTCCTTTTGAACTTTAAACACTGCAACACTGGCGGTGAGTTTTTCGTCGAAAAAATCGGCTTTACTGCCAAGTTCAATATTATTGCCAGTTGTCGGGTCTAAGCGTTTGTTATTAGCATCTTTGGCATCTTGAGGCTGAAAAATCTCAGTGTAACTGGTATAAATCGACACACTGTCACTGATATCGTAAATCAATCCCGCATACGGCGTAATGACATCATTGTGCTCATAACCTGGATCGACTTTATATTGGCTGATACGGCTTCCTAACAGCAGTGTGACCTGATCGTGCAAATTGAGTTGGGTAGCAATATAGGCACCATTTTGGATCTCTTCAGTCTCTTCATTGGTGGGAATCGATGGATAATTTGGCTCTGCAATCGAGCCATCCCACTCAAAGAAATTGCCTATGCTTAAAACATCTGTGGTGTAGAAAGAGTCGGCGCTAATATCTTGTTTTGAATAGAGTAGGCCGGTTGTTAGTTTATGTTCTCGACCCAATAGTTCGAATGGCCCTGAAGCAAATATTCGCGCCGCATCTTGCTTACGGGTTGATTGGTAGATCATAGGCAATGCACTCATCCCCAAACCTGTGATTTTATCTGGGGAGCCATATAAATATAGCAAGTGTCCATCCATCTTATCCTCACGATGTTCTATGTCGAGTTTGAGTTCCCAGTTATTATCAAAGTTGTGTTCTAAAGTAGAAAAAACGTTCGCACCATGGCGTTTCCAACTAGACCAAGATGCTGCAGTGGTCGTCGAACGGGGAAGGTCACTCGCTAAACTGCCGTCGGCATAAAACAGTGGCAGCGCTCCCCAAGTGGAGCCTTTAGGATCGCGGTCACTATAGTCCGCGCCCAAAGTGAATAATGTGCTATCACTTAATCTTGCAGTAACGACGCCATAAATTTGCAGATTTTCATCTTCGGCTAGATCGGTAAAACTATCTGATTTTTCATAGGCGGCGGCAAAACGTGCTTGGACATCGGCATCTTCTGTTATGTCCACTGAACTATCACCTTCTACACGATAACTGTCCCATGAACCTACTTTTGCACTGAGGTAACCCCCTGGTGAAGATTTTGGACGTTTACGAATGAGGTTGATGGCGGCCGAGGGTTCTCCTGCACCCGTTAATAATCCGGTTGCACCACGAACCACTTCTACTCGATCGAAGATAACTGTATCGGTCGAAGCATCATTGAAGAAACTAGAATAGTTAACAGGCACACCATCAAATTGGAAGTTAGTGATTGGATTACCACGGGCGCTAAAAAAGTAGCGGTTAGTTTCTGCTTTCTGTGCAGAAATACCCGGTGTTAAAAACATTAAGTCAGCAACATTGTTAAGAGAAAAACTCTGAATAAATTCTTGATCTATAATCGTCACTGACTGCGGTGTTTCTCTCAGTGTTAAAGGTAAGCCCGTTGCTGTAGCAGCTTTATCTAAACGACTACCTTTAATACTGATCACTTCGATATTGGCGTCTGCGTCAGATTGAGTTTCGTCGGCGTAGGAACTCGGCGCTAACAATAGGCTCGAAATGAGCGCTGCTAACAAGGTTTTATCCATCATGATTCCCCATCATAGTATTTTGTGACCGGCATTCTAATTGAAAACAATTCCCAGCACATCGTATTGATAACAATTTGCATTACCTTTACACTCGCGAAATACGATAAGTGTTAGGAAAGTCACAAATGGCGAAGATCAGTAACCGATTCTGGTTTATGTTGCATGGTTGGGTGTCGCTCCCAATTTGGTTGTTATTTTGTTTTATCTGCTTGACGGGGACGATTGCGGTACTGAGTCATGAGATCACTTGGTTAACGAATCCTGCATCGAGGGCGTTGAACCCTAATGATTTACCCGTAAAACCGGTTAGTGAACTAATGACGATTGTTGAGGAAGCCTACCCAAGTGCGGCAGTCTCTGGTGCTATGACCTTAGAACCTTATATGGTCAATGTGATCATGTTCAGTGACGCTGATAAACCCTATGCCATGGCCTATGTCAATCAATACACTGGTGAGATCCAACAGATTAATGAAGGCATGACATTTGCCGGCTTTATCAGATCTTTGCATGCTTGGTTATTATTTCCTTGGCAAAGCGGTTACAGCTTGGGCTATTACCTTGTCTGTTCGATGGCGCTGTTTATGCTCGCGTCTTTAGTGACGGGACTCATTGTTTATAAACGTTTTTGGCGAAGTTTTTTTGCTCCGAAATTGCGAGTGAGTCAAGGTAAAAAGACACTATTGGCCGATTTGCATAAATTGTCTGGTGTGTGGTCTATTTGGTTTATCGCGATTATGGCCGTTACCGGATTATGGTATTTAGTCCAAGCCATTTTTTGGCATGCAGATATTGATATCGAGCCACATGCGCCATTGGTTGCTGCTGAGCAATTGCCCTTTATCCAAAAGGGTGATGTGAATCCCGTTGATCCAAGCGTGTCATTTGCACAAGCCTTAACATTAGCGCAAACGCACTTTCCAGACTTTCAACCAAGCTATGTGATGAAACCAGAGCATAATCGTGACATGTATCATCTGAGTGGTAGCGGCGATCACATTTTTTACGATCAGTATTCTTACAACCTCAGCATTAACCCTTGGACGGGGGAGATTGCAAAAACGGCATCACCCGAGACGATGACAGGAATACAAACGCTAATGCATATCGCAGATCCTTTGCATTACGGTACCTTCGGTGGTATCTGGACAAAAATCATTTGGTTTATTTTTGGGGTGATCCTATCGGGTATGTCAATCACGGGATTTATGATGTGGGGACTGCGTAATGTGCGTGCAATTAAAAAAATGGAATCCCCCAGTACTGTGGCAGATAGGTTAGAGGAGGTACGTTAATGGCTTTCATTCATTCAACTTTTTGGCAAAAAAATAAATATAAACTGAGTGGGTTTATTCTATTGCTCCCCCTATTGTTTTTGTATCAGTCGCTAACACCTACATTTCCACCGGCCTGGCAGGCTCAAGAGTTAGGTGAATTTAAAATAGCCCCTTTACCCTTAGATCTAAAAGCACCCTATGTGCATCATGATGACTATGTGAAAGATTTTATGTTGGTTTTTGAAAAAGGTGAGGTAGGCAATATACGCCAAGGCTATGCCAATATTGGAACGCAGGCTTTGCCAATAGCAGATTTACAGCGCAGCGAGAATGGTATTTTACACGGTAATAAGCATGGCCAACACGTACACGCCATCGCAACTAAGACGCTAACCTCCGCCGATAGTCTGTGGATATCGATTGAGAATTGGCAAGGTGAGTGGCAAGTGGCAAAGTGGCCTCTGCCTGCCGAGCTAATAGTACAGACACACTGATGAGATAAAAACTAAACACTAATGGCGATCCTATGGAGTAATAATCTCAGGGTCGCTTTTAGTGGCGTAGATTAAGAATGATTAACCGAATACGGGTAAAGAATAACCTTTTTCACCGTAAACGCTCACTTTTGAAGGCATAAACACAACGGGGACGTTTATTCCTCATTAATAAATGATGAATTTGTTATATACATCACCAAAATACAAATGAAAGTGATTCGCAATAGTGTTACCGTATGTTCATCCTAAATAAACTCCCTAAATTACTATGCGCTTTTATCTACTACCTCTCGCGTCTGCCATTACTTTGGCATTAAACCCTTTGTTAGTTTTGGCTGCAGAGCCGTCTTCTGCAGCAGATACAAATGATCAAAATATTGAAAAAATAACAGTGATGGGCAAGTACACTGTGAGTCGAACCATTGATACCGCCACAGGTTTAGGGCTGTCACTGCAGGAAACGCCACAGTCAGTGAGCATCTTGACCGCCGAACGGATCCAGGATCAGGCACTCAATACCGTTGTTGATGTGGTTAATAACACAGTAGGTTTGTCTTCATCTAAAACAGATAACGTTCGAAATGGCTTTATGGCCCGTGGTTTTGCGGTTCAGAATTACCAGATCGATGGTGTTCCTTTATCTTGGAGTTTGGGTGGCGATGCAGGTGAGACTGTGTCTGATATCTCTCTGTATGAGCGCGTAGAGGTGGTGCGTGGTGCAACAGGCTTACTAACGGGGGCAGGGGATCCTTCTGCTTCAATCAACCTAGTGCGCAAACATGCCGACAGTGACGAACTTAAGGGCTATGTTGATGTTGCTACGGGTAGCTGGGATAAAAAACAAGTTACCGCAGATGTTTCTAATGGCCTTAACAACAGTGGCAGTGTACGTGGTCGCATGGTCGCGAAATATGTCAATAGCGATTCTTATCAGGATCTTTATCAAGATCGTAAGACTATTATTTACGGCGTAATTGATTCAGACATTACTGACAACACTATGCTGCGCATCGGCGGTAGTTACAATAACAATAACCCCAAAGGAGCGATGTGGGGTGCATTACCAGCAGTATTCAGCAATGGTTCGGCTACTGATTGGGATGTTTCTACTACAACAGCGGCAGATTGGAGCCGTTGGGAAACGACTAACATCAACTATTTTGCTAACTTGAACCATTATTTCAGCAATGGTTGGCAGTTGGTGGCGAACTATAATCGCATGGAATATGAAACCACCACCAAAATGATCTATATGTCTGGCTTACTGAATAAAGAAACCGGTGCAGGATTGAGCGGCCAGCGTTATCACAGCCATGGTGAAAGTAACTCTGATAATTTCGATTTTCAGTTGAAAGGCGATTACCAACTCTTTAACCGTGAGCATCAATTTGTGACTGGTGCCTTATACAGCAAACAGAAATCCTATGCAGATACCTATGAACCCATCCGTGAGAATATGACGGGCTGGGACTCAAAGGCAGTTGAAAACTTTTATGATTGGCAAAGCAACGCCTTTGAAGAGCCTGAATGGTCAACAAATGCCAATCGCCAGTTGAATATGGATACCGAGCAGAAAGGTTTCTACGCAGCAACGCGGCTGACAATTACCGATGATTTAAAAGTGATTGCCGGTGGCCGTATTTCTAGTTGGAACCGCGAAGGGATCAGTTATGGTACTGATACTAACTTTGGTGATGATGGCGTGTTCGTTCCTTATGTTGGCGCCTTGTATGACATAAACGAAGAGCATCGTGTTTACGCCAGTTATACCGAAATATTTAATCCGCAGAACAGTAAGGATATTAACGGTGATTATTTAGATCCACTCGAAGGTAAAGCCTATGAAATCGGTTTAAAGAGCGCTTATCTAGATGATCGTCTGCACACTGCTGTGGCACTGTTTAAGATTGAACAGGATAATCTGGCAACAGCCGCTGGGACTATCATTGTTGACGGTACTCCAACCACTTATTACAAAGCTGCTCAAGGTACTGAGAGTACAGGCTTTGAGTTAGAAGTGGTGGGGGAGTTTATCGATGGATGGAATATCACGGCTGGCTATTCGCAGTTTACAGCGGAAGATGCTGACGGAAAAAAAGTGGCAACTACTAGCCCTCGCAAACAGTTTAAACTATTCACAACTTATCAGTTTGTTGATTACCTGCCTGAATTGACCGTGGGTGGTGGTATTAACTGGCAGAGTGATAGTTACTCTGAAGGGGGGACAGTTACAATCGATCAGGATGCTTACTCTTTAGTCAACCTGATGGCTCGTTATAACCTTACTGACAATATGGATCTGCAACTTAACGTAGAGAACCTATTAGACGAAAAATACTATGCTTATATGTCTGCTTCTGCCTCAATGTCCGAAGCATATAGTGTGTATCATTACGGAACCCCACGTAATGTGACCCTGAGCTTTAATTACCGCTTTTAAATTTTCCGCTAAATAAAAGGAGTAGCCGCGTTATCGGCGACTCCTTTTTTATCTTCTATTATTGTTATTCCCAATATTTTGATGGCTTGTTTCGTGCGTATTAACGACTCAGTACTGATATCGGTAAATATTGGGCTAACTCACCTATGGTTCGTTCCAAAATATAATACTGTTATTAACTGAAAGCGGGAAGATGATGCCCTTCAATCTAGTTATGGAATGGCAACGTATTGTGTTGGTAGTTTACCCTTTTTCTTGTGCGCATTGTATTGTCAACAATCAGTGCGGCAACGAACAGAGTCAATAGAAAAATATAGGTATACTCATGCCATTAGCCTTATTACAAGGTTGTGGCTTATCGCCAGCTTTTTAAGCTAAAGACCAGATGTTATATAGATTAAGCCGTTGTTGGACCTATAAAGCATTTTATGTTGATGACAAGTTGTCAATAATTTATATCATTAATAATAGACATCAGCGTTTGACTATTTAGTTAATAATCATTTCAAAACTGCACTTTTAATGAGACATAATGTCATAGTAAATATGGGCTTGTTTAGTAAGTTTACTTTCATCAATGCATAGAAAAGTGATTCACTTTTCACAGTAAAGACCAAGGACTCCCGTTTTGAGGAGAATAATATGCAAATAGAAACGCTTTATGATGTTATGCAATGGACTAGAAATATACACCAACAGCTGCATGCATTTGCGGCACATTGCGCACTTACAAATGATAGCGAAAGAAGCGGATTACTGTTGGAGTATATTTCAGCCCACGAGCAAAAAATGGCACTGGTTATCAGGCAGTTCGAAGATAATGGCAATAGCAATGCACTTAACACTTATTGTCGGCATTATTATGAAAAAACCGCTATTCCTTTTAACACCATAGGTGGACATCCGTTTAAGAGGATGGATACGGATGAAATAGCGATGGCCACACTTGAGTATCATAAAAATATTGTAGGGCTGTTTTAATATCTACAAAACTGCAGTTCTGCACCTTCCGTAACAGAATTTCTTAGCAATATACTGTCCCTTGAAGAAGCTGAAAAGCGATTACTGGCACGTAATATGAAACAAATTGATGACTTCTAGTATGTCTGCTAAAAATCACATCCTTGTACCTATTGCTCAGTGTAGCTTCGGTATTTATTCTGTAGTTTAGATATTGAAATCTTGACTTCATGTGGGTAACAAGTAGATCTGCCATCACAATAATTATTGATTAGCCTTGAAACTAGAGTGAATGACTTAAACTGCCACCTTATTAAGGATTAACATGAATCAACCCCTGATCATTGATTACTATTCTGATATTCTTTGTGTGTGGGCTTGGGTTGCACAACAACGTATTGATGAGTTAAATCAAAAGTTAGAAAATAAAATTTATTTTAAATATCATTATCTTGATGTATTTGGTGATGTTCAAACAAAAATTGAGACGCAATGGAAACAGAAAGGTCAATATAATGGTTTTGCAGAGCATGTACATAAATCTGCATCTATCCGTGATGACGTTCCCACAAACTCAAAAATATGGACAGAAGTCAGACCGACAACGTCGGCCAATGCTCATTTAGTGCTTAAAGCCATTGAACTTATCTATGACAAAAACACCAGTATCAATATGGCATTGAAATTTCGGAGTGCATTTTTTATCGACGCATTGGATATTGGTAAGCTTGAAATACTTTATGATCTGGTTGATTTCTATGGGCTGGAACAGAAAAAAATCACCTCAAGCGTTCATGATGGTTCTGCTATAGCCGCATTAATGAGCAACTACCAAAAGTCAGCACAACAAGATCTACAAGGCAGTCCAAGCTATATTATCGACGAAGGTAGACAAATATTTTATGGTAACGTAGGTTATCGTGTTCTTCTTGCGAATATAGAAGCATTATTGTAAAAATCAGCAGTCGAGGCTAGTTGGTGCTAAAAACCTTAGACTACAAGCTGTGGTTTTCTAAGTTCTACAAGATGCTATGAACACCTCTAGACCATTTTAACGTTTTTAGAGTTATACCTCTTAGTTCCTTCTGAGTTTATCCACTGAACACTCATATACATATTTTTAATGGCATCGATGACATACCAAAATGTAGCTACATTAGGTATCAGCTGATGTCTCATTGTGTTTTAAGTTAAATTGCGGATTAAAATATTTATAATGTGTACGCTATCGCACAGACACACTTTTAGATAAATTATAAATTGGATACAGAGTTTAGATTGATATGCCTTTAATGGGTAAGCTTTATCTTAATAAGATATTTTATGTTATTTATCTTGATGTTGTGGCTCATCATTATGATGTCAGCTTTAGCTGAAAAATCACTAGATAATTAAATAATTGAATTCAGCCATGACTAATACTGAATTTCAGTAAATAAAATAATCTCCACAATTTATACTTAAGATAAAATTCAAGATTGCTACATAATCACCCATATTTAAACCAATGTTATATTGTAAAATTAATACCTAAGTTGACGCGGTGTGATTGATGTGTAACCAGTCACACAATTTTATGAAAACACGGGAATTTATTTTTCCCGTCTAATTTACCATATGGTTTTACTGATATTTTACCAACTAAGATATTTATTAAAAATATGTAGATGTTTGCTAAACGCTATTTACTAAAATGAAAAATAGCTCATAGCTCATAGCTCATAGCTGATTGTTAGCGCTCATTATTATTTAGATGTTATATCAACAACAAAAGGAAATTGACCATGAACAAAGACCAGATAGAAGGTTCAATAAAAGACGCTGCAGGCAAAGTGCAGCAAAAAATTGGTGAGATCGTTGGCAACCCGAAACAGCAGATGAAAGGGGTTCAGAAACAGATAAAAGGTAAAACTCAAAAAGCAATTGGTAATGTAAAAGAAGCGGCTAAGGATGCCGACAAACACAGTTGATGTTAGCGGCTTTTACAATTAAGTAAGCACCTTAAGCATAAAGTTTGGCAGCTTTATGTGGGTATTTAAAAGGATCTTAGTCATATTGATTAAGATTTCTGGTTCGAGTTATATCCATAATGTCTAGGAGACTCTCATGAGTATAGGAACAATATTATTGGTGGTTTTGATTCTGATGCTGATCGGTGTGGCTCCGACTTGACCACACAGTAAGAGCTGGGGGTACGGCCCGAGCGGTGGATTAGGTTTGGTAGTATTGATCCTCGTTATATTCCTTCTACTCGGTAAAATTTGAGCGATAAAGCCTAAGTCATGTACGACCTCAATATTGAGTCGTCATTTCTAACTGCCGTAGGTAGCTAAAAATAGTGAGTGATGTTTTTAGTCGTTCAAAAATGGCTGACATCGCTCGTTTTTCTTGCACGGCAGTGCTCGCTATACTGAGATTGAAAGGTCCTGTACGCCTAAGATTTACACGCGAGATATGGTTTATACGCAAGATATTTCGTTAAGGTGGCATTAGGTGAAGTCCTTCACGCTAAAAATGAAAGTCACTAAGTCCGTAGAATACAGTGTCCGTAGTAATACATTTGCACGCTAGTATTCTGCAAGGCTGTATGAAATGAGCTAAATGGTGCAATAACATATGCAGAGGTTTGTATTATAAGAACGGCAACTTAGTGACTAAAGGCGTTTGCTCACGAAAATGGCTTGCTCAAACAGCCAGATTGAATACTTATTTGTGAACAATAGGTGTGTGAGCAACAGGCGTATCTGTAAAAAGGTAATGTTTTAGCTGTTTATCAAAGCTCGGATCTTGTCTCCTTATCCATTCTTGTAGCATTGCAGCATGTTCTTTTTCTTCGTCTCGATTATGTATAAGTATCTCTCTCAACTCATTATTTTGGCACGTATCAACTCTTTGGTTATACCCGTCTATTGCTTCAAGCTCTTCCATCAGTGATGTAAGTGCACGGTGCATATCCTTGGTTTTATCGGTGAGTTCAGTAATGGGTTCATGATAACCTTCATTCGACATTGGGGTTTCCTCGCTAAATGCAGATAGGATCGCTCACTATTGAGCGGTGATGATAATTGCAGATGATTGTCTTAACGCTATTTTCAACAAACAGACTTTGAATGCATTATTCTGCGACCTTAACCGTCGAGTGTCTGTTCGATGCCGTACTTAGTCAGAAATTTTTAGGCCGCTCGTTTAAAAGGATTGGAAAGGCGCAGAAATACCACTGCGAATATTTGATTTAGCACAGGATATTACTTTGGATGTTGAACTTTGAGATATGTGGGAATGAATTTTAAATCAAAAGATAAAGGCAGTGAAAACCATAAAAACCTGCTTTAAAAGGCAGATTAATTGTATTTAGCTTGATAAGCAGAGGTGGATTAATGAAATACATAATAAGAAATGGTACACCCGAGTGGACTCGAACCACCGACCCCTACCATGTCAAGGTAGTGCTCTAACCAACTGAGCTACGGGTGCACTGTTTGAATTTCAAATTTAGACTCTTTGAAGAGAGTGGTACACCCGAGTGGACTCGAACCACCGACCCCTACCATGTCAAGGTAGTGCTCTAACCAACTGAGCTACGGGTGCATCGCAAAATTTAACAAGCTATTCAAAAGCGTTGCGCCTTGGAACGAGCGCTATATTAGGGGCATAGCGCAGGGCTGGCAAGCAAAAAAAACAAATTTGTCGTCAAATGGTGAATTGCTGTGCAACTTGCCCAGTGTTTCAACAATGCCGCCGATAAAACCGCAATTTTTTATTCGCTTTACTTCAGAGAATGCATCGAAATCAAACTGATAAACCAAAAGGCGAGCACTGTCGCTCGCCATTAATGCAATCAATGGTGAACACTGTCACCTTCAATAAGGCTCAAATGCACGCCATGCTTTTGGATGTAACGCAGACGAATGAAAAATAACAGCGCTGCAGAGGTCAAGCCCGCAATCAATCCTGCCCAGAATCCATGGGCGCCCATCGCGGGAACGATATGGTCCGTATAAGCTAAGGTATAACCGAGTGACATACCAATCCCCCAGTAGGAAAACAGCGTGATATAAAAAGCGCTGCGTGTATCTTTATAACCGCGAAGAGCACCCGCTGCGACCACTTGAACTGAATCAGATAATTGATACAGGGCTGCCATCAACATCAAGCTGCCGGCTAAGGCAACCACTTCAGGATCACCATTATAAAGTTTCGCAATTTGGAATCTAAATAATACGGTCAAAACCGCTGTCGTTAGAGCAAGGGATAGTGCCAGCCATAAGCCCACTTTAGTAACCACCGCGGAAATATCAGCGCGATCACGGCCTAAGTAATAACCAATCCGAATCGATACCGCGATACCGATAGATAACGGCAGCATAAATACGATGGCAGAAAAGTTGAGTGCAATCTGGTGACTTGCGACCACTGTTGCGCCAAGTGGCGCGAGTAATAGCGCTATGATGGCAAATAAACTCACTTCAAAAAACAGCGCCATTGCTATCGGCATGCCGAGTTTGGTCATTTTCTTCATCGTTTCAAAGTCTGGGCGATGAAATTTACTGAAGGGAGCTAAAGCCGCGAATTTTTTATGCAACTGCATGTAAATGGTCATGGCAACTAGCATGGCCCAGAATACGAGAGCAGTGGCGATACCACAGCCTGCACCGCCCATGGCCGGTACGCCAAAGTGTCCATAAATAAAAATATAGTTAGCGGGGATATTTACGGCTAGACCGACAAAACCAATGACCATGGTCGGTAATGTATAAGAAATCCCTTCACTACAGCCGCGCAGCACTTGATATAGTACAAATGCGGGCGCGCCCCATAAAATACCGTCGAGATATCCTATGGTTAAGCGGTATAATTCAGGCTCCAAGTCCATGTGGCCAAGCACAAAGGGTGCTGATGCAAGGAAAACCATCACACCAATGCCGCCTATAATGGCAAGATAGGCACCTTGAAAGGCCAAAGGTTGGATAGCTTTTTGATTATTCGCTCCATTGTAGTGGGCAAATAAAGGCGTAAAAGCCATCAGTAAACCTTGGACGAACAGAATAGCGGGTAACCAAAGGCTAGTGCCGACCGCAACAGCGGCCATATCAACCGCGCTAACACGGCCCGCCATAACGGTATCAATAAAGCCCATCATGGTCTGAGTGACCTGAGCTATTAGCACCGGCAGCGCCAATTGGATTAAACGTTTGGCTTGATAGCCTGAATGATTCATAAATACAGCCTTTAACGATTAAGCGAGCAGAAAATGTTTACAGGTATAGTTCAAGCCACCTGCGAGGTGGTTGCAATACATAAGAAAGATGGCCTAAATACCCTTGAGGTAGCGTTCGAACCTGATTTGCATGAGGGACTTGCGATTGGTGCAAGTGTGGCAAATAACGGGGTATGTCTTACTGTGACTCAGGTCGTTGATGATAGGGTATTTTTCGACGTAGTGGAAGAGACCTTGCGACTGACGAATCTGGCTAATTTGTCTATAGGTCAAAGCGTTAATGTTGAGCGTTCGTTAACTTTTGGTAGTGAAATTGGTGGACACATTCTCTCTGGCCATATCCATACTAAGGCCAAAGTCATCGATATTAGCCATACAGAACAGCATTATGATCTGACACTGGGCATTGAGCCTAAATGGATGGATTACATTTTTTATAAAGGTTTTGTTGGCGTTAATGGCTGTAGTTTAACGGTTGGCGAGGTGAGTGACTCCGGTTTTAAGTTGCACTTAATTCCTGAAACCCTAAAACTGACCAATTTAAGTCAGTATAAAGTGGGTGGTGAACTCAATATTGAGATCGACAGCCAAACACAAATTATCGTCGACACAGTCGAGCGCTTGCTGGCCAGGCGTTTTAACGAACAAGCACGTTAGTTTTGTGACATCGCAGCGTGTAGTGCAATCTCGTTTAATAGATTTGCTCGTCGTCTGAATCGATATACAGCTCAACCGTTCGTCTCGATTCATCGATGTGTAAGCGTAAGTGAATCGGATTATAACAAATTCGGCAGTCATCGTAATAATCTTGGTCTCCACAGCTGGCATCGATACTGATATCTTGATGGTGCCCGCAGTGGGGACAAGCAATAACTTTGTTCATGACTCTCATGGTGCAACTCCTTATCGCCAATAGAGCGAATCGCTCTGCTCAATCAACGCATCTCATACTTCGTACGCTTATCGCTTATATTGTCTGCGCTTTGTCGATATTCGAAACTTGAGTGCGCTTTATGTGCTTTCCATTTGAGTATACAGCAGAGTGCAGTGCACTGACTTAGATGAAGTAGGTCTCAAAACCCAGCATGATAGACCTTCTGGTTAAATATTTTCTTGTTGGATCATTATCTCTTCTAAAAACTAGTCCTTTACCGTCACTAACCCCTCCATTTCACTGCTGTGTAACACGCCATCGCGGGCATCTTGGGTAATATCCAGCGTTAAACGCTGCATCTGTTGCTCAAGTTCACCTTTAATATCAACGAGTAACACTTGAGTATCAACCAAAGATTTGCTTGCGATTTTCACCTGCGGCTCAGGTAAAGCGGTTGCAGTGTGCGTGAGTGTTACAGCCAGTAGAATGCAGTTCAACATATCAACTCCCTTGTCATGTTTTCAGTGATGCCCAATAAACTGGCGCTAGAATAGGGGAGTTAGATGACCAAGAAGTTACCAAGACACTGCAAAATCATGAATTTGCTTTTTGTTTCCAATCCCAATTCTGGTCAATATGCTTGCGCCTTTTAGCTACAATCCCTTAGAATAAACGCCCTGCTACGCAAGGCGGCTAAGACTCCTGTACTGTCTTAACCTAGCGAGCATTTCTCTTACATTAACTAAAACCAAGTGGCCCTACGTGTGGGTCACCACTGGAAAGGACATTTCATGCCTGTAATTACACTTCCCGATGGTAGCAAACGCGAGTTTGCTCATGCTGTATCGACCCTCGATGTTGCCGCCGATATTGGCCCTGGTTTAGCGAAAGCTTGTATCGCTGGCCGCGTTAATGGCGAATTAAAAGATGCTTGCGATCTCATTGAAACCGATGCTGAGCTATCAATCATTACCGCCAAAGACGAAGAAGGTGTTGAAATTCTTCGCCATTCTTGCGCGCATTTATTAGGTCACGCGATTAAACAAATGTGGCCAGAAACCAAGATGGCGATTGGTCCTGTTATCGATAATGGCTTCTACTATGATATCGACCTTGAGCACAAGTTGACTCAAGATGACATCGACGCATTAGAAAAGCGCATGCTTCAACTGGCAAAAACCAACTATGACGTAGTAAAACGTGTCGTTAGCTGGCAAGAAGCCCGTGATACATTCGCTGCGCGCGGTGAAGATTATAAGATTGCCATTCTGGATGAGAACATCAGCAAGGACGCGACGCCTGCGCTGTATCATCACGAAGAATACACTGACATGTGTCGTGGACCGCACGTACCTAACATGCGTTTCTGCCAGCATTTTAAATTAATGAGCATTGCCGGCGCTTATTGGCGTGGCAACTCAGAAAACAAGATGTTGCAACGTATCTATGGTACCGCTTGGGCCGACAAAAAAGCCCTGAGCACACACTTAACCCGTCTTGAAGAAGCGGCTAAGCGTGACCACCGTAAAATCGGTAAGCAGCTCGACTTGTATCACATGCAAGAAGAAGCGCCGGGTATGGTGTTTTGGCATAACGACGGTTGGAGCATCTTCCTCGAATTAGAAAGATTCATTCGCCGTAAGCTAAACCAATACACTTACCAAGAAGTGAAAGGTCCATTAATGATGGACCGCGTGTTGTGGGAACGTTCTGGTCACTGGGATAAATACTCAGAAGCCATGTTCACGACCAGCAGCGAAAACCGCGAATACGCTATCAAACCAATGAACTGCCCTGGCCACGTGCAGATCTTCAACCAAGGGTTGAAATCTTACCGTGATCTGCCATTGCGTATGGCTGAATTTGGTTGCTGTCACCGTAATGAACCTTCAGGCTCGTTACACGGATTAATGCGTGTACGTGGCTTTACGCAAGATGACGCTCATATTTTCTGTACTGACAGCCAAGTTCAAGAGGAAGTGAGTGCCTGTATCCAGATGGTTTACGATACTTACGCTACCTTCGGCTTTGAAAATATCGTAGTAAAACTGTCGACTCGCCCAGAGAAACGTATCGGTGACGATGCGATGTGGGACAGAGCGGAAGAAGCACTTAAGCAAGCTCTTCGTGCCAATAATATTGAATTCACTATTTTGCCAGGCGAAGGCGCGTTCTACGGACCAAAAATCGAATTTACTTTACACGATTGTTTGGACCGAGCGTGGCAATGTGGTACTGTACAGCTCGATTATGCGTTGCCAAGCCGTCTTGGTGCAACTTACGTTGCCGAAGATAACAGCCGTCAGACCCCAGTGATGATCCATCGTGCTATTTTAGGCTCTTTGGAACGATTCTTGGGTATCTTGATAGAAGAATATGCAGGACGTTTCCCAACTTGGTTAGCCCCAATGCAAGTTGTCGTGATGAATATCACCGATAAACAGGCTGATTATGTTGAAGAAGTCGTAAAATTCTTCAAAGAACAAGGTATTCGAGCGTCTTTTGACTTGAGGAATGAGAAAATAGGCTTTAAAATACGCGAGCACACCTTAAGGCGTGTCCCTTATTTGTTGGTCGTTGGCGATCAAGAAATGGAAAATAAGGAAGTAGCGGTGCGTACCCGTGATGGTATCGATTTAGGTAAGATGCGACTTGAAGATTTCGCCACTAAAATCCATCAACAGATTTCGCTCCGTAGTCTCAAATTGTTGGAGGAATAGGTCATAAAGATCAAAAAAACAGCAGGGCGTCAGCCGGCCCCTAATAGAATCAATGAAGAAATCACAGGTGTACCAGAAGTACGCTTAACAGGCATTGATGGTGAAGCTATTGGTGTGGTAAGCATCAGAGATGCTCAGAATTTGGCAGATGAAGCAGGTGTAGACCTAGTAGAAATCAGCCCAAATGCTGAACCTCCAGTATGTCGCATTATGGACTACGGTAAGTTCCTTTTTGATAAGGCTAAGTCAGCCAAGGAACAAAAGAAGAAGCAAAAGCAGGTTCAGGTCAAGGAAATTAAATTCCGTCCTGGAACTGACGAAAACGACTATCAGGTAAAACTACGCAACCTGATACGTTTTCTGGAAGACGGGGACAAAGCGAAGATTACGCTTCGTTTCCGAGGTCGCGAAATGGCACACCAAAACCTGGGTATGGATCTATTGAACCGTATCAAGACTGATTTGGACGAGTATGCGGTTGTTGAATCTTTCCCGAAAATGGAAGGCCGACAAGCAATTATGGTGCTAGCGCCTAAAAAGAAATAAGTAGGGCAAAACTTAAAGTAGCAAAGGTCTATGGCCTTTGCTCGCCTTGCTTTTTATTAAACATCCCAATGCGGAGTTTTAGAAATGCCTAAAATGAAAACAGACAAGGGTGTAGCGAAGCGTTTTAAGAAAACCGCTAATGGTTTCAAGCGCAAGCAAGCACACTTACGTCACATTTTGACGAAAAAAAGCACTAAACGTAAACGTCACTTACGTGCCAAATGTTTAGTATCAAAAGCTGACGTTCCAGCAATCGCGCGTCAATTACCTTACGCTTAATTTAGGAGATTAGAAAATGCCAAGAGTTAAGCGTGGTGTAACCGCTCGTGCTCGTCACAAGAAAGTGTTAAAATTAGCTAAAGGTTATTATGGCGCTCGTAGCCGTACTTACCGTGTTGCTGTTCAAGCAGTAACTAAAGCTGGTCAATATGCTTACCGTGACCGTCGTCAGAAAAAACGTCAATTCCGTCAACTTTGGATTGCACGTATTAATGCTGCCGCTCGTCAAAATGGTCTGTCTTACAGCCGTTTCATCAACGGTCTGAAAAAGGCGTCTATCGAAATCGATCGTAAGATTTTGGCTGACATCGCTGTATTCGATAAAGTTGTATTTGCAACTTTAGTTGAAAAAGCAAAAGAAGCGTTAAACTAAGAAATTAGTTTGTTGCTGTAGAGAAGGGACCATTTGGTCCCTTTTTTTGTGCGCCATTTTAGGCTCAACGAAATGATTTTACTTACCTAAGAACTTATATAAGTACTATCTAAGTGGTGCGGAATTAAGAATCGCAAAGGAAAGAAATGTGCGTGCGTGAACAATATTAATTGGCACAGCCTGCAAAAAATCTTGCTATTACTTAACGATTTTGACCTAAAAAAATAGCAGGCTAAGCCTGCTATTCGTTGAAAAATCGAGTCTAATTATTTTTTAGCATCTAAATAACGCTCTGCATCGAGTGCGGCCATACAGCCTGTACCGGCAGAAGTAATGGCTTGACGATAATGTTGGTCCATCACATCACCACAGGCATAAACACCTTCGATACTGGTTTGCGTGGCGTTACCTTGCAAGCCACTCTGAACTTTTAAATAACCGTGGTTCATTTCCAACTGGCCTTCAAAAATACCGGTATTAGGGCTGTGACCAATAGCGACGAACACACCAGCAACGGCTAAGTCAGTGATCGAGCTATCTTTAGTGCTCTTCATCTTCAGACCTGTCACCCCCATGGCATCACCAACCACTTCATCCATGGTTTGATCTAAGTGAAGGATGATGTTGCCATTGGCGACTTTGTCCATCAGACGGTCGATCAAGATTTTTTCTGAACGGAAGGTGTCACGGCGATGGATGAGGTGAACTTCAGCAGCAATATTGCTTAAATACAATGCTTCTTCAACGGCGGTGTTGCCGCCACCGATCACTGCGACTTTTTGATTGCGATAGAAGAAGCCATCACAGGTTGCACAGGCTGATACACCGCGACCTTTGAAAGCTTCTTCTGAGTCTAATCCTAAGTAGCGGGCAGATGCACCAGTTGCGATGATCAGCGCATCACAGGTGTACTCGCCGTTATCGCCTTTCAAACGGAAAGGGCGCTCGGTAAGGGTCACTTCGTTGATATGATCGAACAAGATTTCAGTATCGAACTTTTCAGCATGCTTCTGCATACGTTCCATCAAGGCTGGACCCGTTAAGTCGTCAACATCGCCTGGCCAGTTTTCAACTTCAGTCGTCGTGGTTAATTGACCACCTTGCTGCATACCTGTGATCATCACAGGTTTTAAATTCGCACGCGCAGCATAAACGGCTGCGGTATATCCTGCTGGGCCTGAACCCAAAATCAATAAGTTACAATGTCTGACCTGGCTCATTTTTATCTCCGTGCCTTTAGCAAATTGCAAGGATTGTAGGGAATTTACCTGTGGGGGTAAAGTGTTGGAGGGCGATTCTTTTAGATTGCACTAATCGAGTCCATCCGTTATGGTATGGAGAGTGTCAGTTTTACTTTACTGTGGAAACATAAATAGCTTAAGTGTAAACCACGAAATGAAGCACGGGATGAGCTTGTATGAATATGATGGTACGATCGTAGTGAAGCCTATTTCAACCCAATAAAAAATCGGCCTCAATAGTATCGAGACCGATTTGAATTACATACTAAGTAAAGCCAGCTAAAATCCACATAAAAAGTTAAATTAATTAAAAACTTATACTAATAGTGTCGCAGGAGATGTGAACGCTAAGTTTAGGGCGTGAGCCACTTCCTTACACACCACTTTACCGTGCATGACGTTTAAGCCATTAAGAAAATGCTTGTCTTGCAACAGCGCTTCTTTATAGCCTAAATTTGCTAACTTGAGAATGTACGGTAAGGTTGCATTATTAAGCGCAAATGTTGAAGTACGAGCGACCGCACCAGGCATATTTGCAACACAGTAATGCACAACATCATCAACGATATAGGTAGGATCTTGGTGAGTAGTGGCATGTGAAGTTTCAACACAACCGCCTTGATCGATCGCCACGTCAACGATAGCGCTGCCAGGCTTCATACGTGAAATCATGCTACGAGTAACCAATTTTGGCGCCGCAGCACCTGGAATTAGTACACCACCGATCACAAGATCGGCCTCAATAACATGACGTTCAATTGCATCCGCAGTTGAATAAATGGCTTTTACAGCAGAACCGAATTGCACATTTAAACGACGTAGAGCATCAATACTGCGATCAAGCACAACAACATCAGCACCCATACCAACTGCTACTTGTGCTGCATTAGTACCAACCATACCGCCGCCGATAATGACGACTTTAGCAGGCTCAACCCCTGGTACGCCGCCCAATAACATACCGCGGCCACCAGAAGATTTCTCTAATGCCATAGCGCCAGCTTGGATTGACATACGACCAGCGACTTCAGACATAGGAGCAAGCAAAGGCAGGCCACCACGATCGTCTGTCACAGTTTCGTAAGCGATACATACGGCACCACTTTTGATTAAATCTTCAGTTTGCGGTAAATCTGGAGCAAGATGCAGATAAGTAAATAAAATCTGATCGTGACGCAACATAGCGCGTTCAACTGCTTGAGGCTCTTTTACTTTTACAATCATCTGCGCTTTAGCAAAAACTTCAGCAGCAGTCGCTAAAATTATGGCGCCAGCATCAATATAATCTTGATCTGAAAAACCAATACCTATGCCTGCATTTGTTTCAACAAAAACGTCGTGACCTTTGATCGCCAACTCGCGAACACTAGAAGGAACCATACCGACACGATATTCGTGGTTTTTAATTTCCTTGGGAACACCAATAATCATCTTTGAGCCTCAATTGCCTGAAATCCCACTTTTAATGGGCATAATTGTTATTTTATCGTGACCTGAACGTGATTAATTCAGGGATATCTAGTATAGTATCGGCGACGCAGTTTATGCTGCTGAACTTTCGGCATACGTAGAATAAAATGTTGTTTTAGTGATAAAGCAAGGTTAAATAAATGGCATATAATAAAAAGAGTCCTGTAAAAGACTTGGATCGCATCGATCGCAACATTCTTAATGAACTACAACTTGATGGCCGCATTTCAAATGTGGAATTGTCAAAAAGAGTCGGACTAAGTCCAACTCCTTGTTTAGAAAGAGTAAAACGTCTCGAAAAGCAAGGTTACATCAATGGCTATACCGCATTGGTGAATCCTCATTTCTTGGGTGCATCCCTACTGGTATTCGTGGAAATCACATTAAGCCGTGATACTCCCGAAGTGTTTGATAAGTTTAACCGTGCAGTGCAACTACTCGATGATATTCAAGAATGTCATTTGGTTTCAGGCGATTTTGACTACTTACTGAAAACTCGTGTTTCAGATATGTCGGCTTATCGTCGCTTGTTAGGTGAAACTTTATTGAAATTACCTTCTGTTTCCGACACGCGTACTTATGTTGTGATGGAAGAAGTTAAGCACACCAGTCGTGTAGCGATAAATCATCTACTCTCAGATATCTAAATTACCCTGATTGTTTGGTTTTACAATAAGGGGCTTAGGCCCCTTATTTATCAGTAACGTCGATATGTTCATCTCATTTTACGCCTATTGCTATTCGCCTTGTATTGCCCTTAAGTTTGCTAACTTAGGGGCTTCTTTTTGTGGAATTTTTAAGCAAACTTGTTAACGGAAGTGTTTGTGTAATAACTCATTCCTCCCTAAAAGCACACTAAAACACCTCAATAGACCAAATTTTGCCAATCATGACCAATTCTGTATAGAAAAACAGGCTAATGTGCTCCACATTTAGTGGGATTCTGGTATCGTTAGCCCACCTGTTTTCACTTTTATGGATTACGTCGTTTGTCTCAAGGAAATAGTGTACGCACGCTCACTGGCCTGCAACGTCTGCTGGAAGGCGGACTCATCATTTGTTGTGTTCTCGCCACTTATATTTTGCTCGCATTGACGAGTTTTAGTCCGTCTGATCCTGGTTGGAGTCAGTCGCATTTTCAAGGCGATATTAAAAACTGGACCGGAGCAGTAGGGGCTTGGATTGCCGATATTCTGTTATATTTCTTCGGCGTTACGGCTTATATCATGCCAATAATTGTCGCATCGACAGGTTGGTTATTGTTCAAACGTGCCCATCATTTACTTGAAATTGATTACTTTTCAGTGGCCCTGAGATTGATTGGATTTTTACTGATCATTCTAGGATTTTCTGCTTTGGCGAGCATGAATGCCAACAACATCTACGAGTTTTCGGCAGGCGGAGTGGCGGGTGATGTCATAGGCCAAGCCATGTTGCCGTATTTTAATAAACTCGGCACTACCTTATTACTGCTGTGTTTCTTGGGCTCAGGCTTTACGCTGTTGACTGGGATTAGCTGGCTGACTGTGGTCGAGAAAATCGGCTTAGTCTCTATTTGGATTTATAAAAAGTTAAAATTATTGCCGCAAGCGATGAAGCGTGAGCATGAAACCGAGGATACCCGTGGTTTTATGTCCGTGGTGGATAAGTTTAAACAACGCCGTGAATCCCAATATGTGCTAGAAAAGCCCCCCATAGTTGAAAAGCCTAAGGTGCGTGAGCGTCATATTGGTCGTAGAGCTGAGATAACCCCAACGCTATATGCTGCCACTGATGATATGGTCATTGAACCAGAAGGTATTATTACTGAAACTGAGAATAATTCGTCGCCAAAAAACAAACTATCGGCGCTTGCAAAAATTCTGAGCTTGAATGGCAGTAAAAGTAAGAGTGTACAACGGGTTGAGCCACAAATCGATAATGATGATTTGGCCGCCCATGGCAATTTTGAAGCGCCACCTTGGTTAGCTGAACCTCAGCATTCAAATGCCGATGAGCAAGGTAGTGCCGATTTTAATTCGCATTCATTCGATCATGATGACAATGAGCCAGTGTTTAGCAGTCAAGCATTTACAGAAAATGAAGACGATGAAAGTCTCGGTTTTAGCGATGATGACGTCATTGATTTTGATACTAAAGTGTCAACAGGTGCAGTGAATCAAGCGCAGCGTAATAAGCAAGATCAAAAAGCTAAAATTGTCGATGGCATTGTGGTATTGCCAGGACAAGAAGACAAACCCGCACCGAAAAAACCGATGGATCCTCTGCCGAGTATTAACTTGCTCGACATACCTGACCGTAAGAAGAATCCGATCAGCCCAGAGGAATTGGATCAAGTCGCCCGCCTTGTTGAGCTTAAATTGGCCGATTTCAACATCATCGCCAATGTAGTGGGAGTGTATCCAGGCCCTGTGATCACACGCTTTGAATTAGAATTAGCGCCGGGCGTTAAAGCGTCAAAAATCTCTAATCTATCAAAGGATTTAGCTCGTTCATTACTGGCTGAAAGTGTGCGTGTGGTTGAAGTTATTCCGGGTAAGGCTTATGTCGGACTTGAATTGCCCAATAAATTCCGCGAAACCGTGTTTATGCGCGATGTGTTAGATTGTGCTGCCTTTACTGAGAGTAAATCCAACTTAACTATGGTGTTAGGTCAAGATATTGCCGGTGACCCCGTTGTTGTTGATCTTGGTAAAATGCCACATTTATTGGTAGCCGGTACTACAGGCTCTGGTAAGTCTGTGGGTGTAAACGTGATGATCACCAGCTTACTGTATAAGTCTGGCCCAGAAGATGTACGCTTTATCATGATCGACCCCAAAATGTTGGAATTGTCTGTCTATGAAGGTATTCCGCATTTGCTATGTGAGGTAGTTACCGACATGAAAGAAGCTGCCAATGCGCTGCGTTGGTGTGTCGGCGAGATGGAACGTCGCTACAAGCTGATGTCTATGATGGGCGTACGTAACATCAAGGGCTATAACGCTAAAATTGCCGAGGCGAAGGCCAATGGCGAAGTGATTTTAGATCCTATGTGGAAGTCTTCTGACAGCATGGAGCCAGAAGCGCCTGCGTTAGATAAGCTCCCATCGATTGTTGTCGTGGTCGATGAATTTGCTGACATGATGATGATTGTTGGTAAAAAAGTTGAAGAGTTGATTGCCCGTATCGCGCAAAAGGCCCGGGCGGCAGGGATACATTTGATCCTGGCAACCCAAAGACCGTCAGTGGATGTGATCACAGGTTTGATTAAGGCCAACATTCCCACACGTATGGCGTTCCAAGTGTCATCTCGTATCGATTCGCGCACCATTTTAGACCAACAGGGTGCTGAAACCTTGCTTGGTATGGGTGACATGTTATTTTTGCCACCGGGTACCGCGGTACCGAATCGTGTTCATGGTGCGTTCGTTGATGATCATGAAGTTCACCGTGTCGTTGCCGACTGGTGCGCCCGTGGCAAACCGCAATATATCGAAGAAATCCTCAACGGTGCCAGTGATGGTGAACAAGTATTATTGCCTGGTGAAACCGCTGAATCAGACGAAGAATACGATCCGTTATACGATGAAGCAGTTGCCTTTGTGACTGAAACTCGTCGCGGCTCGATTTCAAGCGTACAGCGTAAATTTAAGATTGGTTATAACCGTGCAGCACGCATTATTGAACAGATGGAAGCACAAGGTATTGTTTCTGCTCAAGGCCACAACGGTAACCGTGAAGTCTTAGCGCCGCCAGCACCAAAACATTATTAAGCCGCGCTAAGGCGTAGCTTTGATACACCCAAGGGTTTACAGGGTAAGGAATAAAATGAAAAAACGATTATGCGCTGTGTTGTTAGCTTCACCTTTGCTATTTAGCGCGGCTGTGTTTGCCGATGATGCGCAGCAGCTCAGGGAAAAATTGATTGGTACCGCGTCACTAAAAGCCGATTTCAAACAAACCGTAACAGACGTTAATAAAAAGGTTATTCAAACGGGGTCAGGCATTTTTGCCTTGGCGTATCCGAATCAATTTTATTGGCATTTAACCCAGCCCGATGAATCACAGATTGTCGCTGATGGTAAAGATTTGTGGATCTACAATCCTTTCGCCGAAGAGGTGGTCATCATGGATTTTGCTGAAGCAATCAATGCATCTCCCATCGCATTGCTCGTCCACCGCGACGATGCGACTTGGTCACAGTATTCAGTGTCCAAGAAACAAGATTGCTATGAGATCAAACCTAAGGCGATTGATTCGGGCATATTGTCCGTTAATGTTTGTTTCAAAAATGCCCAGTTAGTCAACTTTAATGTTGCCGATGATAAAGGTAATTTAAGCCTGTTTGATTTAAGCAATCAGCAAGCCATCACAAATAAAGACAAAGCCTTGTTCACCTTTGTGATCCCAGACAGCGTCGATGTTGATGATCAACGTCGTAAAGCAGCGCATTAGGCTATCGCGTGAGCAGTTTATCGTTTAATTTTGCGCCCGATTTTCGTCCCTTGGCCGCGCGCATGCGGCCAAGAACGATTAGCGAGTACATAGGTCAAGCCCATTTACTGGGTGAGGGCCAACCACTACGCAAAGCATTGGAAGCAGGGCGCGCCCATTCCATGATGTTGTGGGGACCGCCGGGCACAGGTAAAACAACCTTAGCTGAATTAATCGCACATTATTCAAATGCTCACGTTGAGCGCATTTCCGCGGTCACCTCTGGCGTTAAGGACATTCGCGCCGCGATTGAGCAAGCAAAAGCAGTTGCAGAATCTCGTGGCCAACGTACTCTATTGTTTGTCGATGAAGTCCACCGATTTAATAAGAGTCAGCAGGATGCCTTTCTGCCATTTATTGAAGATGGCACAGTGATCTTTATCGGCGCGACCACAGAAAATCCGTCTTTTGAAATCAATAATGCCTTACTCTCGCGGGCAAGGGTCTATCTTATCAAGCGCTTAAGCCATGATGAAATCGCCCATATAGTGACTCAAGCCTTAAACGATAACGAGCGCGGTTTAGGCCTACGACGATTTGTAATGCCAACCGATGTGCTCACCACATTGGCACAACTTTGTGATGGTGATGCCCGTAAAGCGTTAAATCTTATTGAGTTGATGAGTGATATGCTCATCGACGGTGGCACCTTTACTACTGAAATGTTAATTCAAGTGGCGGGGCACCAAGTTGCTGGTTTTGATAAGAACGGTGATCAGTTTTACGATTTAATCTCGGCTGTACATAAATCCATTCGCGGATCAGCACCCGATGCCGCGTTGTATTGGTTTTGTCGAATATTAGAAGGCGGTGGCGATCCGCTTTACGTGGCAAGGCGCTTACTGGCGATTGCCTCTGAAGATGTGGGCAATGCCGATCCTGCGGCGATGACAATCGCACTGAATGCCTGGGATTGTTTTCACCGTGTTGGCCCCGCCGAAGGTGAGAGAGCAATAGCACAAGCCATTGTTTATCTTGCCAGTGCGCCTAAGAGCAACGCTGTGTATACCGCATTTAAGGCGGCGCGTGCGTTAGCTCGCGAAACAGGGCAAGTCGAAGTGCCGCACCATTTACGCAATGCACCGACTCAGTTAATGAAAGACATCGGCATGGGAGCTGGGTATCGATATGCCCACGATGAAGCCAATGCCTATGCCAGTGGTGAAAATTATTTCCCCGAATCCCTGCAAACAGCACAATTTTATTTTCCGACTGAGCGAGGGTTCGAGAAACGGATCAAAGATAAATTGGCGCAATTAGTCCAGTTAGATCAAGCCAGTGAGAACAAAAGATATGACTAACATCTTATTAGTGGCTTTCGGCGGGTCAATTGGAGCAGTTTTACGCTATCTTATTTCAATATTCATGATCCAAGTATTTGGCAGCAGTTTTCCTTTTGGTACACTGTTGGTTAATGTTATAGGTTCATTTTTTATGGGCGTAATTTACGCTCTGGGGCAAATGAGTCATATCAGCCCTGAACTCAAAGCGCTTATAGGTATCGGTCTATTAGGTGCTTTGACAACGTTTTCGACTTTCTCTAATGAAACCTTGTTGCTGATGCAAGAGGGGGATTGGCTGAAGGCGATTTTGAATGTGGTGTTGAATCTAAGTCTATGTTTATTCATGGTGTACTTAGGTCAACAACTGGTTTTTTCTCGCATTTAACTATTAAGAATATATCACATGTTAGATCCTAAATTTTTGCGCAACGAATTAGAAGTTACCGCTGAGCGACTGGCTACCCGTGGCTTTATTTTAGACATAGCTCATCTCATTCAATTAGAAGAAAAGCGTAAGTCACTGCAAGTGGCTACCGAAGAATTACAAGCGTCGCGTAATGCCATCTCCAAATCCATTGGCCAAGCTAAAGCCCGTGGTGAAGATGTTGACGCAATCATGGCGCAAGTGGGCGATTTAGGTTCACAGTTGGATGCCAAAAAGATTGAACTGGCCGCTGTACTTGAAGAAGTCAATGCCATTGCCATGTCTATGCCTAACCTGCCTGATGAATCAGTACCAATGGGTGCCGATGAAACAGAGAACGTTGAAGTGAGACGTTGGGGGTCGCCACGCACTTTTGATTTCCCGATTAAAGATCATATCGATTTAGGTGAAGGCTTAAACGGCTTAGATTTTAAAAATGCCGTTAAAATCACTGGCTCACGTTTCATCGTAATGAAAGGCCAAGTCGCCCGCTTAAACCGCGCCATTGGTCAGTTCATGTTGGACTTACATACCACAGAGCACGGTTATACCGAAGCCTATGTGCCATTACTGGTTAACGAGGCAAGCTTACTCGGCACAGGCCAGCTACCTAAGTTTGGTGAAGATTTATTCCACACTAAACCTGCAACTGAAGAAGGCCAAGGTTTGAGCCTTATCCCAACTGCAGAAGTGCCATTAACGAACTTAGTTCGCGATAGCATTGTTGATGAAGACGAGCTGCCAATAAAGTTAACAGCGCATACTGCATGTTTCCGCAGCGAAGCGGGCTCATACGGCAAAGATACCCGTGGTCTGATCCGTCAGCACCAATTCGATAAAGTTGAAATGGTGCAAATTGTTAAGCCTGAAGATTCAATGGCGGCACTTGAAGCGCTGACAGGTCATGCTGAAACAGTGTTGCAGCGTTTAGGTTTACCGTATCGAACTGTGATTTTATGTACTGGCGATATGGGCTTTGGCTCAAGCAAAACCTACGATATCGAAGTCTGGTTACCAGCACAAAATACCTATCGTGAGATTTCTTCTTGCTCAAACATGAAGGATTTCCAAGCCCGTCGTATGCAAGCACGTTACCGCGTGAAAGCAGATAATAAGCCTGCGCTATTGCATACGTTAAACGGCTCAGGTTTAGCTGTGGGTCGTACGTTAGTGGCTATTTTAGAAAACTATCAAAATGCTGATGGCAGTATCACAGTCCCTGAAGTTCTGCGTCCTTACATGGGCGGTTTGACTCAAATAGGCTAATGGAACACAAAATAATACTATGGATAAAGGCCAACGCTATCTCCGTTGGCTTTCCTATACCGCTGTGATTGCAGTATTTTTTGCTGTAATGCTTGCCACCGTAGGCAAAGCCATCTGGGTTGTGTTAGAAAACGTCAAATAACCCTATCAACTTTGTTCAAGTAAAAAGAAAGGCATGTTTCCCAAGGGAACATGCCTTTTTGTTTGTGTCATGTTTACGTGTTGACTTAACCCTTTGCCATTAAATACACTTAGCGGGTTTGGGCAGGCCCGCGATTTTCGTTGCTTGTTTCGCAGGTCCAATCGGGAATAGGGTATATAAGTATTTTGAATTGCCTTTGTCTGGTCCTAAGGCTTGGCCAATGGCTTTAACTAATACACGGATAGCAGGGCTCGTTTTATATTCGAGATAGAAATCTCGAACAAAGTTAATCACTTCCCAATGGGCTGGCGTAAGTAAAATTTGCTCTTCTGCTGCTAACAACTGGGCCATATCGGGTTGCCAATCGTTAAGATTTTTTAAATAACCTTGATGGTCACGGGCGATTTCTGCGCCATTAAATTGCAATGGATTTACCACGTTATCACCTTGTCATGGAGTAATGATTGAGCCACAAACTCATTGTAATCGATAAGCATCACGTTCTTTAAACGTTCAGATAGGCCACGTGCAACAACATCGTCTTTTAAGACCATCAACTTGAAGGGCGATAATGCCATTGCCCACTGGCGCAGCAGTAACGCGTTAACGCCATCGCTCGATAATAAAATCGCATCTTCCTTACAGGCGTAACGTAAACAAAGTTTTAGCGCGCTATCTCGACTGGGAGATGTTTGAATATGATGTAAAATCATTAGAATACTAAGACCTCATCCACTTGGTTTAAATGGGCTGCGATGGCTTCATCGTTGACCACTGTCACTGGGATCGACAGTAAGCCATGGCTTAAGCCGTAATCGGCTAAGGATTGCTTACAGACAAACACAGAGCCAATATCATACAGCGGCAGTGCTTTAAAGGTGGAGATGTAATCTTTAGCACCGATAAGCTCAGGCTGTTGATCTTTAATCAAATGCAACACACCTTCATCCACAAACACTAAACTCACTTCTTGTTCGAAGCTAGCGCTAAGCAGGGCAAGATCTAAACCTTCGCGGCCACGAACAGTACCATGTGGCGAGCAGCGAAATAGAATACACAATTTTTTCATAGTAGCCCTGAGAGTTAAAAACTGATCAAACGATCGGCCGATTCAATACCTGTGATTAGCTCACCTAAGCCGCCCATAATAAATGACTCGCCCACATTCCAGTGGCTAAGGCCATTCTCGCTAGCATCTTGGTGACTCACAATGCCGCGACGTAGCGCTGCAGAAACGCAATTGACTAACGGGACCTGATGGGATTGCGCCAGCTGTTTCCAGTCACTGATCACATCGTTTTCATCGGAGGCGGGTAAGCTTAAATCTGTGGAGTTATACACGCCATCTTGATAAAAAAACACACAGATAATCTGATGCCCAGCTAAAAGTACAGCTTGGGAGAAGCGTAAGGCATTAACACTCGCCGACGTGCCATAAGCGGGCCCGTTCACTTGGATAATAAATTTGCTCATTTAAAATAAAAATGGCCCTAAAAGTAGGGCCATTCTAACGCAAGTTAAGCTAAAAATCGCTAACTAGGATTAGTCATCGTTGCCTATGCCCATCAGGTGCAACAGCGCGATGAAGAGGTTTAAGAAGTCTAGGTATAACGAGATAGTCGCGCGAATGTAATTAGTTTCGCCGCCATTGACGATACGGCTAGTATCAAACAGGATAAAACCTGTCATCAGTAACGCCAAGCCCGCGTTAATTGCCATAAAGGCAACACTGTTACCCATAAAAATATTAATCACAGCGGCGGCGATCACCACAATCAAGCCGGCAAATAAGAATCCACGTAGGAAAGAGAAATCTTTCTTAGTGGTCACGGCATAGGCTGATAACGCAACGAAAATCACTGACGTTAACCCCAGTGCTTGCATGATCAGCTGTGGACCGTTTGCCATACCCGCGTAGTGATTGAGCATGTAGCCCAGTGAAGCACCTTCCATACCCGTAAAGGCAAACACCCAGAAGATCCCCGCTGCAGACTCGGCTTTACGTAAAGTGACAAACAACAGTACTAGGCCACCAATCGATAAACCAATGGAGACTAATGGACTGATATTTAATGCCATTGCCAAACCCGCACACAGTGCAGAGAAGGCCAATGTCATCGATAACAGCATATAAGTGTTTTTAAGAAGTTTGTTCACTTCCAGTGTTGACGCACTCGTCGAATATAAGGTTTCTTGGGTCATGTTGATCTCCGTTGACACATTTCCAAACTGATCATTTTGATTTTTTACAGCACACTAAGTTCCCGTAAAATCCTAAAATGAACTTAACTGGTGCAATGATACCGTACATGAGATACGGGTGAAAGTCATAGAACCATGAATAACAAATTGTTAATCTTCAAAATTTTACTCAATTATTTATTTCAACTTTAACTGCAAAGCATAAAAAATAAGATTCTTGTATCTGCGTCTTCATCCACTATGAAGGTAAAGATTTAGTCTGTACATAAGCAGACGATACACAATCACATTCAATGCTGATTTCAATGACTAAATCAGCATATTGAGTTTAAACCAAGCTTAAGCCAGCCACTCTTTGTGCAATTTTTCAGTATCGCCAAGATATTCCAGCACCCAAGCGAGAGCAGGCGACATCTTGTCAGCATTCCAGGCCAAGCAACAAGGGCTTGTCTGCTTTGGATTTTCCAGTTGTTTTTCAACAAGCGCACCCGCCTTAATAAACACGCTCGCTAAATGCACTGGCATATAACCGACGCCTAAACCTTCGCGGAAACAGTTAATGGCACGGATCCAATCAGGTACGACTAACCTGCGTTGATTCTCTAGCAACCAAGTCATACGTTTTGGAATTTCCCGAGAGGTATCTTCTAAACAAATCGAGGGAAAAGGGCGCAGCTCATCGTCACTTAATGGGCGGTCAATACTGGCCAAGGGATGATTTTTACTAACAAGAAACGCCCACTCAATATCCCCCATGTCTTTATATTGGTAAACACCACCGACTGGAATTGCGGTTGTCGCACCAATAGCAATATCACTGCGACCCGTGGCGAGCGCTTCCCAAACCCCGTTAAAGACCTCAATGCGAATAATTAATTCAATATCATGGAAGTGTCGATAAAAGTCAGCAATTAATACGCTGATCCTGTCGGCACGGACGATATTATCAAGGGCTATGGACAAGGTGGGTTGCCAACCATTTGCCACGCGCTGAGTGCCACGTTTCATCTCGTCCATCTGCGTGAGCAAGGTTCTGGCTTGCTTCACAAAATGTTCACCCGCTGGTGTTAAGGTTACACTGCGATGATGCCGTTCAAAAAGAATGACGCCGAGTTCTTCTTCTATTTGCTTGACCGCGTAGCTCACGGCAGAGGGCACTTTATGTAGCCGATTCGCCGCCGCGGTGAAACTACCTACACGAGCCACAATATCAATGAGTTCTAGCGCTTGTTCTGAGAGCATAACTGACGTCCATTCCAATGAAAATAATTGATAGCACAAGTCAAAAATAAACGTTTCCAATAAATTTAACAAGTCTTTAGACTGCACACTTTAGTCAATCCGACCCGATTATTTTATGAAAACGTCTAGTAACACCTTTGTAAACATAAAGTTCTTTATGTTTCTATTCTATTTAGCCATGTTGAGCATGCTTGGCTTTATTGCCACTGACATGTATTTGCCTGCTTTCAAAGCAATTGAAGGCTCATTTAACAGCACACCATCACAGGTGGCGATGTCACTGACCTGTTTCCTTGCGGGTCTTGCCTTAGGTCAGCTGCTTTACGGCCCGTTAGTCAATAAAATCGGCAAACGTTGGGCACTGATCTTTGGCCTTGTTTTATTTGCCATTGCTAGCGTGTTTATTGCCAACAGTGATTCTATATTAATGCTCAATACCGCGCGCTTCTTCCAAGCCATTGGCGCCTGTAGTGCAGGGGTTATTTGGCAAGCGATTGTGGTTGAACAATATGATGCCGATAAAGCCCAAGGTATTTTCAGCAACATTATGCCATTGGTCGCATTATCGCCTGCATTAGCACCGATCCTTGGCGCTTATATTCTGAACGAATTAGGCTGGCGTGCAATCTTTATCTCCTTGTGTGTTATCGCATTTCTGCTGGTATTGATGACCTTGTACTTTGTTCCAGGCAAGAGTCAACATAAACACAGTGAACATGCTGCAGTATCTTATGGGCAAATTTTGAAAAACACCCGCTATTTAGGCAACGTCGTGATCTTCGGTGCCTGTTCCGGTGCTTTCTTTGCCTACCTAACTGTGTGGCCGATTGTGATGGAAATGCACGGTTATCAAGCGACTGAAATTGGGTTAAGTTTTATCCCGCAAACCATCATGTTTATTGTCGGTGGTTATGCGAGTAAGTTACTGATAAAACGTATTGGCGGGCATCAAACACTGAATATCTTGTTGTTGATTTTCGCTGCCTGTGTTATTTCAATCATCATGTTCACGCTGATTTATCCCGCGAGCACGATTTTCCCACTGCTTATTTCGTTCTCGATTTTGGCCGCAGCTAATGGCGCCATTTACCCGATAGTCGTAAACAGCGCGCTACAGCAGTTTAGTCAGAATGCCGCTAAGGCCGCAGGATTACAGAACTTCTTACAGATCAGCATTGCCTTTGGTGCATCAAGCTTAGTCGCTATGTGGGCAAGTCTTGGTGAAGTGGCGATTGGTTGGGGTATCCTATGTTGCGCTATTTTAGTTGTGGTCGGCTATATACTTAAGAGTCAACAAGAGTGGGGCGACTTTGCCAAACATTTCACTAAGCCAGATCCCGCACGGGTAGGCATAATGTCCGATGTGAAGCAAAATCCAGCGGATTGAGTGTAATAGCAACAATTGGCGCATAATTGAGAGTTAGTGCTTTACAGTCAATAGACTTACTTATATTATGCGCCTCGTTCGGAGGGGTGGCAGAGTGGTTTAATGCACCGGTCTTGAAAACCGGCGTGGGTTTATAGCCCACCCAGGGTTCAAATCCCTGCTCCTCCGCCATATTTAGTCAAAAAGCCGCTAAGCAATTAGCGGCTTTTTGCATTTTAGCCTTGTGTTTCTGATCCGAAACGCAGTGTTTCAGCCATATTTCACAAGTAAGACCATCAGCAATGATGACCTTTTTTGTTTGTATTATTTAACTCTAGATTTCCTCATTCAACATGATGCCTGACAATCTCAGCCATCATTACACTTTGGGGAGTTTGTGTTGGACCATGGCCAGCGCAAAGGAGTTCCAGTTTGCATTAGCATAGCTACTCACCAGATCCCTGAGTGTTGTCGGTTCGCCAGCGTTATCCACCGGTTGCAAAATTATCCGCAAATTCAGCGCATTGCAGTAATCCCGCCGCTCCACTACAAAAAACTGCTTCTTGTAGGGGAGTAGCAATGTGCCCTCAGCTTGCGCATTAAACTCACGCGCGGCTAAATAGCCAGTAAACCAATGATTGAGTAATGTGTCGCATTGCTTAGTGTGGAATAAGCCTCCCCAATCATCCCCTAGTATGGCTTGACCCGACAGGACTCGCTGGCAATGATGAAAATCGATAAACCCTAGCTCACGTGTAATCACTTGTTGGCAATGCTTAAGCTGTAGATCTGAGTGTGATATGCCCAATTTCGCCATTAAGGTTGCGACTCTTTGCTTGGCTAACGGCTCATCCTGCTGACAAGCTTTGAGCAGTTTTTTAGCGCGAACTTTGGTTTCATTTAATGCGATGGCGCTTGAGTCTTTCATCTTGGCTAACTTCATTTTGCATTACCTCCATGACTGACTCGATTTGCTCGCGGCACGTGAATGAAAGGCCAAATACTGATGATCAATAAACTCAAGAGACAAGCTAAAATGTCCGCGATTGGAAAGGCCATCCACAACTCAGCCAAAGCGTTTGGCATGATATAAATGTTTAATGCACCTGTGATAAATGAAATATCTGCGAAGGATAGTTGAGGCAACAGGATCAGCAGGGGCAGTAACAAACCATAGATTTTTATCCCAGATAATAGCAAAGCAAGCTTAGGGCGATTTGTGCCTTGATACACAGCAATCGCAATACCTGTGATCCCCGCTAAAGGTAAAGCGATAAACGTCACACTCGAAATCTTAATACAAGCGTCAATGAGTGAGGGATCATCGGTGAAAATACCAAAAACCGAGGTAGGAAACTCCATAAATATAATTGTCACTAAACTCAGATAACAGCAGGTCAAGACGATTCCCCATTTAGCACACGCTAACACCCGAGAAGATGCCATCGCCCCATAGTTATACGCACTGATCGTTTGCGCTGCGCTGGTAAGTGCCATAAGCGGCAGGGCGATAAAGATATTAAAGCGTCCGATCAAACCATAAGCGCTAATCATGTACGCAACCTCATTCGCGGCTGGCGTATGGGGCACTATATTGGCTAAATGACTGACTAAAATATGATTTACCGATGAGATCACACAGGCAATCCCAAGATATGATAATAGTATTGGGCTACCCAAGCCAAGAATCGCTTTTATCTCAGTGAGATTGAGCTTTATCTGCTCCATTCTAAAACAAATAGGCTGGGTAGCTTGCTTATGAAGCACCTGTTTACTGGCAAAGCGGTTATTTGGGACAAAATAGACAACAGCGATAAATAGACTCACACATTGACCCGCCACCGTTGCCCACGCCGCACCACTCACGCCCATCTCCAAAACAGCAATAAAGAGTGTATCGAACAAGATGTTCATGACCGCCGACAACAAGATAACCAGCAGCATCAACACGACTTTGCCTTGTGCTCTGAGTAAATCGCCGCTAAGAGATAACAAAAAAGTGAATAGACTAAAACAGAGAATGGGTTGTAGATACTCTGTAGCAGCTAAGGCAAGTGTTGAGCTTACCCCAATAAACGCCAATAAATGATCAAGCTGGGCGAGTGACACGATAGTCACTATCAGGCCGCAAGCTAGGGCTAACGCAAAACCAGTGTTCGCGATTTGACTCGCCTTATCAAACTCGTTTGCCCCTAAAAATCGGCTTACTAAGGTCGCAGTACCATTTCCTATCATGCAGGCCAAAGCAAAAATCATCATTTGTAACGGGAAGGCAATCGTCACCCCAGCCAATGCATCGGCACCGATGTATTTCAAAATAAAATAAGAGTCGACTAAGTTGTAGCTGCCGCTCAGCATCATGGCCAATGCCATGGGTAACGCAAAGCGCAAATACAAAGTAGGGATAGCTAACGTACCTAAGGACTCAGTTGACTGAGATCCTGAGTGAGATTTCCCGTGGGAGGGCGTTTCGGTGGCTGCCAAGGGCATAATATCAGCAGGTTCAACATTGATACTAGCGGGTTTGAAAGTGTTGGCTGTTGCATGTTTCACAAACAATTCTCCTAAGTTTATTGGCATTCCGCTAAGCCAAACTTATTTGATTGCTGTGGGTTCGATATGAAATCGATTCGCAACACTGTTAATTTATCAGAGTGATATCATCTTTTGCGGACAGGCTTCTCTGCAACCTGCCGCGTATTATTCTCATTCATCCGCCCGATGTCAATCATCAGCTTGTCGTATTTGACGGAGGCATTTAACCACTTCCCAGTAGATGAGCGATAAATGACGCCATCCAACAAGCCACTTAAACCACTTTCTGTGCCGCAGGTTACTAAGATTTATTACCTAGCGATAATATAAAAGTCCGTTGTACACACTCCCTTTTAGTTACGACATAAGCTGTCGCAACTCTGCGTATAATATTAAAAAATAACGAATTGAGGTGTACTATGGATGGTCTAGTTATTGAGTCAATCAGCCTACTTACCTTGCTTGAAGTGGGTGATGTTCCACATTACGAACAGTTAAAACCTGGGGACATATTATTGGACTTCCCAGGAGTCTGGTTAGCACTATCTGAAGATTGGAAAGGAATATATCAACATGTATTAGCGACGCCAGAAGGTTGGTATGATGAGCTACTGCTTTCTCGATTGTTATTAAAAGAATCGACGCAATCGTTATGTGCTAATGCTCTTGTAATTAAACACTTATTAGCATCACGTAATCCGCTTCATAACCACGATACTTATCCCGAGCTATTTAAACTTTGGGCTGCGTTTTGCGCGAACGTTAATAATGGAATGCTGAGTCAGATGCTAGCATCCTCTCCAGCATTTCAGGAAAAGTTAGTCATTGAAGCCGAAGCACTATTAAATTTTTTGTTAATAACATATTCAACGCTAAGGGAACGGCAGGAAGGTTTTGAATCAAAACATTGGGATGATTATCGCGCAGCTACAGAAGTAGCACGTGATGATGGGTCAGCAATTTTTTCAACCTACAGCAATCATTTTATGCTGGCCTCGGTGTTACTGATGCACTTAAAACCCAATAGCCACGTTCTTAAGGATGTCGCACTCAGTTGGCCAGCGTATTTGCTGTACCCAAATGCAGGGGAATTATTGCTAATCCGTACTTTACTCAGTCATTGCTATCAAAAAGAAGGCATCAACTTTCTAGTTAACAATTTCGAACACATTATTCCAGAGCATTTGTTGTTTTTGCTCGAAAAGCCGAACTCAAACGCTATTGAATGCATCGCTGTCAAACAAGCTTTTTTTGATAAATACCAACCGCAAGGCTATTACCCAGGCGCAAACAATTCACTCGAAAATTACACAGAGTATTTTGATTTAGTCATCAACCGAAAATCTAAGAGGGCGGGTTATGATCATCTTTAAATCATTTAAAAAAGAAACTGAAGCGTTATTGTCTCTCCTTGATGATGAGAATAAATTTGGTATTGGTTATGCTGAGCAACCAACTCTGACAGAGCGCGTATGGATCCAAGAATCTCAGGAGTTTGATAGGGTTGATAATTTCCTGAGAGATGACTACAACAACCCGTGGGCCGAAGAATACGACATGACATTGTTGGTTCGTCTCGCATTAGATTGCTGGGAAAGTAAGCTTCCAAATCCAGCTAGAAATGTAAAAGCCCTTTGCGCTACGCGTTCAGGAAAATACGCCATGGAAAAAGATTCACCTTTTTATAGCTTATGGACACTATTTCTCAATAGTAATGAATCATTGATGGCTTTAATGTCAACAAGCAGTGATCCCGCTTTGCAACCGAGTGTCTTACTTGAACAGGCTGAATTATTACTTGATGCGCATTATCTGACCATCCAAAGATTAAATCGTCGCTATGGTGGAGATCCCCGCAGTTGTACTGAACATCAATGGTTTAAATCAAAATTACCCTTGCCAGCAAGAAAGGGAAAATCAAAGCCAAGGGAGCCTAATAAAGCCTTCAATCGGGATTTTGTGCCTATAATGCTGGCGGCAAAAATAGTCATGTATTTTCATCCCTGCAGTAGCTTACTGCAAGCCTTAGCCCTTGCGCCGGAACATTATTCAGTTGGGGAATGGGGCTATGAATACTGGTTTCGTAGAACATTGCAAAAGCACTGTGCAATACATCAAGGCTGGTTATTTTTATTGATGAACATGCCAAGGTTCGCACCTGAAGAATTAATGTATTTGATGAGCCGAGTCCCTGTTAGCGCCAATGAATGTGACGCACTAATCAACGTATTTGAAGAATATTATGATGAAGATACTCAAGAAAGAGCAAAACATTGGTACCGAGATAAATCAGAATATATGGACTACTTCAAGAAATATTTTCAGGTAGGTTATCTGCTTAATCACTAAAGCTTTATCGTGTCATTGTTCATCATTAGATTAAAAGGTCTGTTATGTCGGCAAATAAAAATGCAAACACGCTTCTCAGGCAACAAACACTGCTTAAGTGTATTCCCACAGATAAAGGGATAAGAAGCACCGAACTATTGGAGTTGATTGCTAATGAAGGTTTTAACGTTAGCCACCGAACCTTGCAAAGAGACTTAGATGTACTATCACAGTATTTTCCCATTTATTCAGAAACCGAGGAGAAACCCTATCTGTGGCGCAGCACAGAATTGGGCGGCTTACGGACTCATATCGATACTATAAGTTTGACGGATGCTTTGTCGCTGATGTTGGTTGAAAAATCGCTAAAGCAACTGTTGCCACCGGCGATGCAACGACATTTACAAAACAATTTTGAGCATTCTCGCCAGCTATTAAATACCTTAAAAGATGACTATAACACCCAGTGGTTAGATAAAGTCGCGAGTGTAATGCCTGATATGGGATTTAAACCCCCAGTAATTAACGAAACACTGTTAAAAGAAATACAAGAAGCTTTATTGAGGGATCAAACTATTCGAACTCACTATCAGGCAAAGCAAAAGGTCGCGGCGATTGAATACCACCTCATGCCGCTTGCCTTAGTGCAACGTGGAGACGTGCTTTACCTGATTGCTCAAGATATAACAAAAGGGCATGAGAATGCCGCTATAAAGCGCTTCGCAATGCACCGTTTTCAAACGGTAAAACGTACCTACGAGCAAGGTATTCGTCCAGCGGACTTCAATTTACAGCAATACATACAAGACGGTGCAATGCACTTCTCTAACGGCGAAACCCTAAAGCTTAAAGCTAAGATCACCGCAGAGTTAGCATTTTATCTAACCGAAAGCCCTATGTCTGACGATATGGTATTAATGCCTTTAGACGAGCACTTTTATGAACTGACAGCAACAGTGCACAATAGTTGGCAATTGAACTGGTGGTTAAAAGGACAGGGCGCAAATATAGCGGTACTCGAACCGCAATCGCTTCGAACTCAACTTAGTGACAGCTTGCGTAAAGCACTTGAAGCTTATACAAGTCAAAACTCTGATTAAATTTCATACTACTTAAATATATTATAAGAATCGAAGTAAAATTGAACGAAGAGTATTAATTCAAACTAAGAATGACAAAGTTTAGGTTATTTACCGAATAGATAGAGCAAGAATTATGCATCTGATGTGACTTGAATACATTTACAATACAGAATGATTGACCATTTTTTTACAATAATCCACAGTACAACTTCACTATTGTTGTAGTTATTATTTATTAGCATCAAAAGGATTTTTTATGCGTACTATTAGTGTTTTACCTCAACTTCAGCTAATTGAAAAGGGCGTTTTTATAGGTAATGAAGAGAATCTTGTTGCATTGCGTCAAGGTGATGTCGACGGCGCATGTGGCCCTTATAGTCTTCTAATGGCCCTGATCACGCAGAATGTACTGAGTAGGGAAGAAGTTACAGATCTTAATATACAAGATGGTAGAACACGACTAGGCAAATTTTGGAACAATCTTTATGCATTTGACACCATGGTACGTGATGGAACTTTTGACCACGATTAATCGTTGAATGATCCGGTGCGGATGGATGAGACCTACATCAAAGTGAAAAGGGTTTCGGTCTACCTGTATCGGATATGCAGACGATTTTGTTATCACAGGTATTGGTTTTATAAAGGAAATGGGCTTAACAATCTCTGATGATAAAACTCACATAACTCATATCGATGATGGTTTTGACTTTCTGGGATTCACTCTTAGAAAGTACAAAGGCAAACTGCTCATTAAATCGAGCAAGCGCAACGTTCTTTTTCTGGTTGTTATTAAATCACGTCATCAACATTACAAGAAATTGATCGGGATGCACTTTGTCAAAAAGCAGCAAACACAAAGTTTAATGCGGTCTGGATGAACAGTTTTGCACTATAATGGAGCAAGCTTTTTGATAGAGTGACTTATGGTATTGATATCTATAAACAAAAATCAGAATCACGAAATGACACAAAATTCATTTGGAATGACAAGCCACACATGTGGCTTGTCATACAAAATGAGTTTGGGAAATGCGTAGAAACAACGAGTTAGAAAATACGATTTTCTTTGGGAGGCTTTAAATTGTCATAATTTATGATTTTAAGCGCTTTTTTGTCAAAGAATATGATTTTAAGCGCTAATAAATCAATCCGCATCTGATTGAAGATGGCCGAAATATGACTTTATTTATATTTAATAATATAGTTTTTTAAGTAATTTATCACTCTATTTTTATCAGAAGTGTAAGCATGGAATTAAAGTGAAGACTATTTGAATTCAATGAAGACAATCTTTTGAGAGAAAAAGCATGATCAAAATAACTAATTGAATGAGTGCACAGAGAAAGCACTTGGATGCCGTTGTGGAGCTGCTTGATGCACGTCAATGTCATCCCTTGTGATGTAGAAAAGATATCAAAGCTCATCACGGCCGAGCGTTCTTTCATTTTTATCACCATGACCGAGAGGGCCTTGAAGACATTTTGATCTCAGCGTTGAAGCCATTGAGTAAGCGCCTTGATAAGTTACCATTGACGCGGGCTTTGTTGAAAAAGCTTGGATTGAAGTGAGTGTTGCATAGGCTACGCGCAATGAGGTGAGCGTTATGCAAAACAACTTTTGTTGAATAGAAAATAAAAAATACTTGAACTATTCCAAACGCCCTTAATTGGGCGTTTTTTGCATAGTAGACTGGCTAGATCTAGATTAGCCGATCTGGCTTGAAAATTATCTTTTTTAAGGATAACTATAAATACTTTGCTATACGCTATCAGGGTGGCAGTGTTATGGACATTATATAGTCTGCTTATAGGAGCAATTAGTATGCTCAAAGTAGAGGTATCTCAAGGGCGGAATCAGTCGTAAGTATGAAATTCTTATACTTTTCAATACGACGTATTGAATTGTCTGGTTTGTGACCGTATTTCCTTTTTAGCCCTTAATTTCATAGGGGTATACAAGGGAGATACAAATATGGCTTTTTACTATGTAAATAAGAAAGCACAAGATAATGGCGATCATGAGGTCCACACGAGTACATGTACATATCTTCCCATTGAAGATAATCGATTGTATTTAGGTATTTTTGATAATTGTACTTCAGCAGTGAAGGAGGCAAAAAAACATTATACGCAATCAAACGGTTGCTACTATTGCTCAAATGCTTGTCATACATCGTAATGTGGCATTGATCGTTGGGTTAGATCTTGGTTGACTAAGCGCCCTTTGTGGGGCGCTTTTTCGTGATCCCCTTGCATCAGCTTTCGTTATTTACCTATGCCTCAACCCATTCACTGTCCCTTCCGTTTGACAGAGCCAAGTGTATTTTGTGTCTGGCCTACGACCGCCATTGAGGTGAGCTTGTGGCGTCTTGATTTACTTATATGCTCTTTATCAGGCGTTAAGGCATCTGGGGTCGACTGCGCGCAATTCGTGCTTATGTTAAATCGGCAGGTTTACCCTGATTTATAGCCGTTTTAAGGCAAAATCGCCCACAAATGTCGATTTATACGCATTTAATCGGCGATTTAGCGTTGCAACGGCATGAAAGTTTATAACCGTTTGTGGCTCACATTGCTCTTGGAATTGTCGAAGCGTCGCTTCATGCAAAAATGACACTACACCACCCATTTTGGATTGTTTTCTAATTGAAGTTCGGCTCGGCTGTCGGTGAGCATTGCCAATTGCGCTAACTGTTCATGGGTCAAGAGAGTGCAATACGTTGAGCTAAAAATGGGGATAATTTGTGCCTCGACCATCACACGCTCAACACTATAACGGTGGTAACTACGCAGGTAACACCAGCGCTGTAATGATGAATATTGCACTAACACTGCCTGCAATGACGCGCGTGTGATGTCACGATTGCGGCTGCAGGCAAATAGGCCTGGGCGGATCATCTCCTTCATTCCCGCAACATGGATCCTCAAACGCCTAGCAACCCACTTTTGCGATTTGTCTTCTTGTGGATCAAATACTTCATTGTCTTGCACAAACTGTTTCACATCCTCAGCGGCCAGGTGGAGTGTTAATTGTTCATTGTAACTGGCCAAGGTTATTCGAAATTTTCCCTGATGGATCCCCTCGAACAGTCGACTGAACTCGATGCCATACATCATGAGCAGTTTGTTAAAACTCTGTTCAGGGTAATAGGCACATTTATCTGGGCTAATACGTGTCTTAAACCAGCGATAAATTTGGCGCATATCATAAGTTCGGTGCCGTGAATTGGATAGGTGGTATAGGCTATCAAAATGGCCACTGTCCTCGAGAATACTCAGTTGAACAGCCGTTAAGTCGAGCAGCTGACGCAGGTAAAATGTGCTCACTCGACACGCTAAAGGCACTGTAATGTGTGGATGTTTATTCACTCTGTCGTGCACGGTATAACTGGGCCATGTGGATTGGGTTTCTGCCACCTGAGCCGGTAAGCCACTCAGCTCACGTAAGCTGGTGAGGGGGGACTGCACATGATGTTCACCAAAGAGGCTGAGATAGTGACGATCTTCGGCACATTGTTTGCCCCAAATCAGGTCAAAACGGCCTTGCAACAGGTGAAATGCATCGAGAATGTACTGACTGTCTAGACTCAATTTGTGGTTTGGTGGAAGGGGATCGAGATCGGTCGGATAAATCAGACGGGTGATTGCCCGATGCAATAAGTGCAACCGCTCCTCTGCGCCTTCTTCTTGTTCAATCCATTGTTGATAATCAACATCGATTTCATGGTTGGCGGGTAAAGTGGCCCAGGGTTGTTTGCACTGCAAACAGTGACTAAATAGATGCTGCTGCCAAGTGAGGGGATGCTGACAACAAGGACACTGATCAATGCGTTTACAACGATGTTTTACACAAAATAGCGCTGTCTTAAAGTGCTCGACATGTCGCACGTACGGTGTGGTGCCGATGCAAATAGGACAAAATCTGGGGGAGTGTTGATAGAACATCCGCGCTGGCATGGACCTTGGGATCTCCTCCATGCGCGGTAAAAACTCCGAGTGGGGAAGGTGGGTTAATTGCACTAGGCGGTCAAGCGAGACATCCGGATCGATTTTGGTTTTCTTTATCCCCATGACCAATAAAAATTCGGCCATGGTTGACCAGCCATTGACGGTGGCTAACCGACATAAGTAGGACGGCAGGGATTCGGCCTCATAGGGGCGCAATCTGATGGGTAATGTCATTGCGCTCATGAAAAATACCACTTTTCTAATTGGTTGCTCGTGATTAAAAACGGACAATGTGAGATGTCATGATCAGCAATATCACGGAACGCGGTGGAAAAATCGAGTAACGTCGCCTTCTTACCGTCAAGGCTATTCTCGATCACAAACTCCAAAATTTTAATAATGATAGAAATTTTTCCGCGACTGGCGGCAAGGAGACGACGAGCAACATTCGGATCGATGAGATTAATGGTTTTGATTGGCATGAAAGACGCAATCGAGTGGAGAAATGAAACATACAGATCATAGGCCGTGTATTCCTCAGTGATGAGTTCATCAGTCATACTAAAAGGCTTGAGCGTCACCGATTTCGAAAATCGTCGTGCTAATTGCGGATCCATGCTCAATAGTTCTGTCGCGTCAGGCATACCAACGAGGACGACCGGACAGTTTGTTTCGGTCATCAGGTTTTTAACGAGATTGATAACTGGCCGCGTTTTTTTCTGGGCATTACGCTCAGTTAGATGTTGAATTTCATAAAAAATGATGATTTTTGTATCGAGCTCATGGATCAAGGTGGTGATCCGAGTGAACATACTGTTGGCGGTTCCTCTGTCTGGCGTCGGGCAACCCAAGACCTTCAGTAGTGCGGAGCACAAGCTTTTCACACTGGCATCCACAGGGGTCACGACATTGGCGACTGTTTTGTAGGAATTTGTTTCTGTTGCAGGTCGACTGAATCGTTGTTCAAACAGTCTCAGCGCTGTGGATTTACCAAGACCAGAATCGCCGACAATCATCAGCCCAGTCGGATTAAGGCCAGTTGTTTTCAGGCTGCGTTCTAATGCCGCAATCACTGCATTGCACTCAAAGTGGTAAACTGAACGAGATAAAAATGCTGTGGTAATAGGCTTTCGTTGAGGTTGATAGTGATCCATGTGTTATTCCTAGCTGGTTTGGTAATTGATTATTTTAGGGATCACGGCGGATTCTGGGACATCGCTGCCCGTCGGTTTTGCTGGCGATAATACCAGCGCTTGATGAGCCACTTTTTCACGTTTAGTTAACATGTCTTGAATAACATCTTGAGTCAGCGGTGTGTCCATGGACAACGCCTCATCGGCAAGATTGTGGCTCGTTTTCACGTCTCGAGCGGCTTTCTTTTTACGCTCGAGAGCCTGTTTTGTGATATCGTTGACCTTCAGTTCGCCTGCGTTCGGCATGAAAATTTTCTTGGTCATTTTCAGTTGCAGGAAGGTTTTTCCCCAAGCTAATTTGTTGGTGTTAGGCACAGTTAACACAGATTGGTTTAACGGGTTAATGACCATGATATTACTGGCGTTTAGCTCATCAACATAAAAAGTGACTTTGCCGCGATCACGACTATTCTTTTTTAATTGTTCAAAAAGGTTTCGTAATTCCATGGAATTAAAAAACTGATTTTTATACTGCAATCCCTTTAATTGCTGGAGTGTGCCTCGTTTTTGTTGCCGCAGGTAAAGATCAAATATCGCAACATTGGCAGGCACAATAGCCGGAGAATAGCGAATATGTGTGTTCCACATCGCTATTGGCGTTTGATTTCCTACTCCTGCATGCGCTTCTTGATGGTATATATCATTGATGAGAATACAGACAATCTTTTCGAATTCCTCGACCGTCAGGGTGGCATAGTGCTTTGCCGGGTGATCATAGGTGAAACCATCCGTTAATTTTCCGACATATCCAGGTATCCCCTTGAGTTTGTCGCGTAACGTACTATTAAAGCGTTCAATAAAACTGTGTTTCCAGGGCTGGCGTGACGGCCCAGCGATTCGATTGATCTTGAGTTGAGCTAATAGTGCGTCGAATGATTCATTAATGAATGCTGCGCCAGAATCGACGTACAGATCCATGGGCGTACCATGGCATGTCCATGGATTTTCCATAAAGGAATATTGTTGATTGGATTTGGGCAAAATGGCATGGCGTAATGCGCTCACCGCTGCATTAGTGGTTTCTCCTTCTTGGATACTGATATGCATTCCCATAATGCAGCGGCTAAAAGCATCAATCATCAAGAAAATGATCGGCTTCCCAACGATATCGCCCTGTTGATCAACGAGATAAATACCGACGTGAACCGCATCCATTTCACATCTTTCAAATAGCCCATTGACCTGATATTGATGGTTTGCAGTGCGCAGATATTTATTTGCAGCGATCGAACCTTGCCGCCGCCTAATAATAACGCTTTCATCTAATTTTTTTATTTCTCTGTAAAATGTCGATTTTGATATCATTAGGCAGTCAAGTGCCATGCGCCTGTGTTGTTGCATAAGCGTTCGGTAACAATCCGCCGCGTTGGGGCCATTAAGAGTCAGATAAAAACTATCAATGACATCGTCGACGAGAGAACGCATCGCTGCATCGATTCTGCAGCTTAGTGTCAGGTTTGGATCGTGTTTTCTGGAGGCCAGCAGATAGATGAATTGTCTATTATTGTTTAGCCATTTTGAATACCAGCGCCGCAGTGTTGATGTTGATGGACGGCAATTAACCGGTTCATTTAATATCTCTCCGCAGGTCGAAATAGCCATATTGAGTGAACGTATTGCACCTGGGTATTCGAGTTTGTCTAGATAGTTTAGGTAGGTGTTATAACGCCGAAGATCAGCCTTCTGTTGTTCGTTTAGCCAAGATTGGTCAAGATTCAGATTTGTCTTAGGGAGGCTCAAACTTCCTAGTTGATATTCAGACAATAGCTGGTCAATCGATAACACCTGATGATGTTTGCTGTCCACAACCTCTAGTGTCACTAACGTGTCATCGAGCATGACTATCCGGTAGTCACGATTATTGCGACAAATAACCATATTGGCTTTAAAGATTTGTTGAGCCATAAGATCTTTCCAGATGAGTTAATGGGCTTAACATACAAGTTAAGTCGAATGTGTAGCATCGATTTGCTAATAGGATCATCGGATCATAAACATGACATTGATGAGATTCTGCCCAGCTAATGAGACCACAATATGTGATACGCGAGGGTAATTCTTGCATTACCTGCTGGCATTGTTCTGACAGCGTAAGTGACCGGTAATGATAGAGTTTTTTTAGATTTGCAATTGTACTGCCGACATAGATTTGTTCTTCAGTAACGAGCTTTAAACCATTGTCAGAGATGGCGGCAAAGGCTTTTGAGAGAATATCGAATTTTTCAATATTTTTTTGACTACCGAGTTTGTCTTTTGGTTTAATTTCCTCGAAATACACCCCTTTATGTTTATGTGAAATAATGAGATCAGGCGTATAACGTCTATTTTTTCCGTTGACGAGATATGTAAATGACGCCGGTTGGGTATTATATGCAATGACATCATCCTCAAACTCCAATAGCAATAATCGAGCAACTTCTAGTTCACTATCACAGAAACGTGTAGAATCATTTTTTTGTGAATGGAAATGAATGCGCGCCATCACTTTACTGTGTCGCGGAATTTTTCTGGGTTTCATATTAACCTCGCTTTATGGATAGATATACACATTAGTGATTCCAAATTATTGTGTAAATAAATATTTTTAGCGAACGCAAGAGAGGTTTGAATATTTGTTGAATATCGTAAATATGTTGCCACCCATCGGCGCCTCACGTTTTCATATTGACTTGTTTATATTTTTCACGAAAACACACGCTGTATTCGAGAGCAGTGACGAATGATGATGCCAAAAATAAACAAACATAAAATCATAAACTTATGAATTTCGCACCTATTAATTTCATATTCAATTCGGATATTATTAATACTTTTACAGTGTGGTTAATTTAACTTTTCTTTTATTTTGCCGCGCACACTTAATTTTATTTGATATATATTTCAATAGTAATGTGTATTGCAGCGTAATATACAGCCTAAAGATATAAGCAGTTAATCGTCCAGAGTGAATTGTTATGCTAAAAAGTATTTTCAAACCTATGAATGCCGCTAAATATCTTGATGAACAGAAAATGATTATGACAGGGCTAATCATTGATGATTTTGCTACACTTGGAATGACACCTTTTACGAGAAGCGAACTAACCTTATGAACTCAACATCACTAAGTACCGAGTGCCTATTTAATAGGGCATGTGAAATTTATGGTGAGAAAACCCTCGCTGAAACACTGTTTAATAGTGAAATCCCAGTACTAGGTAACAATAAGCCCATCGCATTAATGCAAACACCAGAGGGCTGTAAATTAGTCAATGAATGGCTAAATAAAATAGAAGCAGGGGAGTATTCTTAGCCTTCAATAGTGCACTGAAACGGCCATGCTCACTTGCGATCCAACATCCCATTAAGCATGCCCTGTAACACAGGGCTATAAATGTCTGAGCTTTCTCGTAAGGTTTTTGCCTGAGCGATTATCAAAGGCCTTTTTGACCTGGCCAGATGAAAACCCCAAACACATGTTTTGCTACCTTTTTGATTATCAAACATTAATATCGCTATAACTCATTTGGAAGGGCGTCAGTCTAAGTCTGTTGGTGGTTGAAAAGGGATGCCCAGTTGGCTTGAAACAGCTTGAATGAGAAATGCACCGTCATCACCCTTACAACATCGGTGTAGTGTTAATCGATTTAGTGAGCATAAACACCGCCGGTTAGATTTGTTCTACGCGCTAAAAGTTAACCCCGCGTTAATACAAATTCTTGATTCTAACAATCAGCGTTACGGCGCAGACACACACTTAATTGCCACTCAAGGTATCGCGCAAAAATGGAACACGCGCCCAGACATGTTCACACCACACTGTACGACCGGGTAGAATTGTCTGCCCGAGATAAAGTGATTAGAGAGATTTACACGTTTGCCCTAACTCAATGCATTCGATGAAGCCTCTGTACGTTAATTACTGCAAAGCCATGAATGAAGTTCTGTGTAACAAAAAGCTCGTTCAACTCTATCAATTTGATTAATCTTGTCTCAATAAATGGTTTTTTTGAGATAAGATTTATGTCATTTCAGTATCTATCACCGCCTGAGTGTCCGTTTAGCACTATCAGTGATGTTGTATTTGAGATCCGTAATCATGGCGATGATCCTAATAAATACATGGATTACATCAGCTCATTTCATATCGAGTATTATTCTTTTGATGAGTTTAGACGCAGCGTTAAGCCTAGCCTAAATGTTAATTTCTGTTGGTGGTTAGTTCGGCTACATAGAGACAGTTCGCTAATCAATCTCACCCCGTTAGAAAATAAACCGTTACCACTAAACCTGCCGGAGTCCGTAAACCGAGCGCTATCGCAATCTCCTGACTTCATGACATATTGCCGATTTAATCACTTGCATGATTTTAGTCGGGTTTTGTCACAGATTGACCGTTACACCACACATAGTGCAATGCTTGGGGTGCTTGAGCAAATCGGAGAAAGCGTACATTTTGAGCACTTTAAAAATAATTTGATTGATGATGAAGCTATATCGAGTAGTCAGCTAGAGGGCGCTGCAACAACGACGCTGATTGCGAAAGAAATGCTCCGAAAGAAGCGTAGGCCTTGTACTGATGGTGAGCGGATGATTGTTGGGAATGCTGACTTAATGAATGCAGCGTGGGACCTCAAGGATGAGGCATTCAGTGTTGATTTGATAAAAACCTTACATAGAATGGGTACGCAGCACTTAGAGCAAAAAAACTACACCTCTGGGATGTTTAGAACCACTGATGATATTGCGGTTGTGAACGCTGATGGTGAGGTCGTTCATCAGCCACCAAAGCATGATGCTATTGAGTGCCTATTATCCCGCGTCGTGAATTGGTTAAACTCGACTGACGATCAGATTCATCCGGTTATACAGGCCATTACTCTTCATTTTGTCATTGGCTATGTTCATCCGTTACGTGATGGTAATGGACGGATAGCAAGAGCTTTGTTTTATTGGTATATGTTTAAGTGTGGCTATACGGGTTTCCGCTATATTGCGATTTCAGCACTGTTGAAAAAATCGCCCATTAAATACGGTCAGAGCTATCTGAATTGTGAGCATGACAAGTTAGATTTAACCTATTTTATTCGATATCAGTTAAGTATTATCAATCGTGCAATCACTGAATTCGTTTCTGCATATGGACGTGCCGCATATCGAATGACTGTATTAGAAAAGGAGTATCCAAATTTAGAAGATATTAAGAAAAAAATTATTGGTTTTGTTGCTGATGAGCCTCGTTATTTAAAAAAAACGACGATTACAGCCAGAGAGGTCGAAAAATTACTGGGGCTTAGTTATAACACGGTTAAGCAAAGACTTGATGACATGGTTACTGCTGGAATACTCAGGCGTGAAAAAATAGGTAAAGCGACAGAATATTTTTTAGGATGAACATATTAAGCTGCGTTGTTATCAACGTCATCTCTGCTCATCGCCATGAGTTGGTGATCTATGGTTGAAAATCACGGTTTTTAGGTCGAAATTGTATATTATTGTTTTATAATGGCTACCAACTTAGATGATGATGCAAATAATACTGCAACCATTTGATGCCAGTTAGTGGGGGTCTTTTACGGAGCCGAAAATCTACCTAATCACTGGCTCATAAACTGAGCTGGTGTCAGGAAATAGAGCAAAAAGCCACGATGTTAGTCAGTGCTAATACAGTTCAATCCAGTCAATTTGTCAGATAACACATTTGCCTCAGGGGAATAAATGTCCCCAGAGCAGTTAATACCATTTTCAATTTACTTACATATTGAGTCCATAGGGATATGTCAGAAAAACAAACCCAGCGCCACTTGACCATACTCAAGTATCTGCCAGAGGCTCCTTCATCGATCACCACAGTTGAGCTCAAAAATAAACTAGAACGAGATGGATTACATGCGCCCCTGCGTACCATTCAACGGGATCTGGACTGCCTAAGTAACCATTACAACATTAGCCGCAATGAAACATTTCGCCCCCATAGTTGGTGCCGTGTCAAAGGCCTGCATCCCTCTGCCATAGACATGACACCCAGTACAGCTTTAGCCTTAAGTCTGACCAAACAATTCCTACAGGACCTATTACCAAGTCAGCTCAAAAACAATCTCGACAGCTTCTTCGACCAAGCTGAACTAAAACTGGCTAATACTCCCAAATTAGCTAGCTGGACAAAATGCGTAGCATCGATCCCAGCGGGATTTCAGCCACTTGCACCACATATAGATCCATTAATCATGCCCCCGCTGGAGCAGGCACTGATGGAAGGGCTGCGCTTATTGATTTTCTATCGCCCACGGTCAGTAAATCAACCTAAGCACTATCGTATCAATCCTCTTGCCTTAGTCACACGAGGAACCACTATTTACCTGATAGCCACCTTAGCAGACAACGATGCTTTTCGACACTTTGCATTGCATAGGGTTCAAAGTGCCGAGCGGTTGCTGGAAATGAGAAAAATCCCTCTAGACTTCGAGTTAAACGCCTACTTGAAACAAGGCAATCTCGCTTTCCCAATAGAGGAACTCATCACCCTAAAGCTTAAGGTCGATTTTAATCTGGGATACCACTTATTAGAAACACCCTTGAGTTTGCAACAAACCATAAGTCATTCGGATGATGGCAAGCATTTCACCATAGAAGCTGATTTACCAAATACCGAAGAACTAAAATGGTGGCTGATGTCGATGAGCGATATCAGTGAAGTGTTGGCACCTCAGTCGCTGCGAGAAGCTCTTAACCGCAGCCTAACCATTGCACAGAAAAAATACTCAGGTTAATGATAAAACAACATAAGCGACATTTTTTGACGCCTCAGCTGGTTAATATGCACATAGAACTGGAATGAGCCTATAACGGTAAAACTAAAAAAGGATCCGGGATGCTATTACTGATCACTGAGAAAGTGGGTGAGTTAGAAGGTATTGAGAACGCCATAGTGCGAAGCCCAGCTGAACTTTGTTGTATCCAGCCCCAAGGGCCTGCACTGGTGATCATCGATATCAAGCTGCCAAACGCCGCAGTACTTGAATGGGCCAGCAAGCGCACCCGGGCAACGCTATGGTGGTTAGCAAGCACAAACCTGCCACATGACTCTGTATTAGAACACATTCCGGCGCAACACTGCAGTGTTCAGCAAACACACATGGATGCATCGGAATTTATCCGACTGTTGATCCCCCACTATTTCGGTCGTCTCTTTGATGATACTCCAGATTGTATTCTCAGCATCACTCCGGGGGAACTGGAGCAAAAACTCATTCGTTGTCGAGAATTAGTCTTAATTCCAGAGCATGAGGTCCTTCCGACTCAGGCTATTTGGGCATATTTATATTGGTTCACAAGTTCAACATTAGATATGTCGATAGAAGAATATGAACAGCGCGGAGTAAAACTTAAACATGACTTAGGGGCTGAACAGATGTGCTGTCTGATAAGCAATTTACCCTTTTCAAGTTTTGTAATGCTATTGAAATAATAAAAGACATTTTCGGTCTGTTTTAGATAAACGTAGTAGATGAAATCAATAAGTTAAACATCAACTATTCCGGCGTCAAATGCCGTTACATAGATTAAGTAAACACTTTCAAAAAAATGGAGTTTATGTGAAAAAAAAATTATATCGGTATTGATTTTGGTACCAGTAATTGCTCAGTTGCGGCTTGGGTAGATGGAAAGGTGGTCTTGATACCTGTCGATGATGATTTTAATGATAAATTCAAAATAAGATCTTCAATTTTTATAAGAGAAGATGACAAGCCATTACCCACACCTACAGCTGAAAGAATAACCTATTTTATAGGGCAAATTAAAAATGAACTAACTAGAAACAAAGTTCGTGCACAAGACCAATTAGATGATTTAATAGGTAGTGCAAAAAATAATCGTGGGACGAATAAAGTACCATCAACTTATAAAAACTCAAATACATACATAAGTTTAATAAACACCATTAACAACGTTGACGCTCAAATAGAGAACGTCAATGTATTAAGTAGTAGGGCTAAGCGCCTGGCTATTTCAGAAATTTACGCACAATTAAAAACAGCGTCTCTAGATGAAATGCTAACTAAAGGTACCATTGAATTTGGTGAAGCGGGCTTTCAGCAATACCTATCTACTCCCGAGGCTGGAAAACTGGTTAACAGTCCGAAGAATTTTCTTGGTGCAGACATTGGAAAATCACATCTGCAAGTATTCGAAACCGTCGTGGGGCGATTGCTGTCATATCTGCGTTTGAAAGCAGAAGCCGAGTTAGGTCAACCGATTGATAAGGCTGTGATTGCCAGACCCGTTCATTATCATTCAACCTTAGGCGAAGCGGGCAATATACAAGCAATAAGCATAATGGAAAGAGCTGCCGCTGCGGCAGGATTTGATGAAGTTCAGTTTATTTTTGAACCCATGGCAGCCGCCCTTCATTTTGAGAAACAACTTGAACAAGAACGGACAGTGATGATTATCGATCTTGGCGGGGGTACATCAGATGTAGTTATATGTAAATTGAGTCCGGAACGCGTGAATCAAACTGACCGGCAGGCGGATATTTTATCTGTTAAGGGAAACCGCATCGGTGGCATCATCTGCGATAAATATTTTGCCATGACATCAGTATCGCCATATTTTGGAAGGGGGGAATTGTTACGCGACGGCGCCCCTATTCCACATATGATTTTCAATGGCATGGTCGATATCGATAATTTTCCTTTATTAAACGACTTCTATCTAACCAAGCATCGACATGAAATTGAACGTTTTATGGGTTTAGCCAAATCTGCCAATAAACTAAATAGGTTACGAACGCTGCAAAAAAGTAAATTAGTACACAGATTTATGAGTGATGTAGAGAAAGCTAAAATTAACCTAAGCGACTGCAATCGTTTTAATCTATCACTTGATTACATCGATGAAAACACTGCAGTTCCCCTCAAGTCTATCGATATGAGCAAATCCATGACTACTTGGTTGAATGAGCTAAAGCATTTAATAGATGATTCAATAACTACAGCGAATTCATCGCCTGAATTAATTTATATCACTGGAGGTATGGGTTTATCTCCTGCAGTACAAACAGCAATAAAAGATTGGTTCCCCAGCACAGAAATAACCATCGCTGATCCATTCAACTCTGTGGCATCAGGCGCAGCCATTCATGCCCATCTTGCTTTCGGGGAATAACGGCAAACAAAGGAGGCTGAATAATTCAGCCTCCTTATCATCGACCAGTTTCTACCATTTCGGGATTCTTCTGAAAAATCAGTGACAGTAACTCAAAGTCTAAATTGATCCAATTAAGAGTTACAATAATATCAAGCCAATTTAGTGCTTGCAGTAGACGAAAAACCATGTTCTTCACGGGCGAGGCGGGTAGCTTGTCCAGCACTATAGGCAAAAATCCGAACCATGGCGCGACGGCCGTCACAGGTACCAGTAACGATATATTCTTTCATAACTCTATCTCCATCTTTCAAATAGTCATCAATCTAAACCTACAAAGATTCAATTTTTAGCTATCGACTAACTCACAGCCGTAAGCATAAATTCATTGACCTTCTTCTCAAAAATCATTCTTGGATTCGACGCCGAAGGATCTTGTTTTCTGTTGCAACCAAAAATAAATTGTTCCAAATCGCTGACACTAACTCCACAATTCTTGGCCCAACAGTTCATCTTAACAACATAATCATTGTATGCATCTCCTTGATAAGCTGTACGGAATCTGACATCTACTCCTTTTACTGATGATATATATCGATGAAATATCTTATCGTCTTCACTATCAGCCAAGAGCGCTGCATAGGCTAACTTTGTCCATTTATCGAAAATTGGAGGAATAATTTCTTGCTCATTGGCATTACCCAGGAAGAAAAACAATTTAGTAAAAAATGAGTCGCCCAATCCTTTGAGCTTACCAGCACCGTTCATATAATGATAAGCGCCTGAAAACTTGTTGTGTTTAACATACTCACCCACTACCGCTATGTGTTTCTGCAACATTTCAGGCTCGACAGATAACAACAGAGACAAATTATTTCCAGTAGGTCCTCCGGTTGAGATCCCTCCCCAAATCATTGCCGCAAAAAAACCATGAACATGCTCTCCACGTTTAAAAAAATCTGTGACTATTCCACGATTAATTTCACCATTTGGGCATTTATTCAAAATATCTTCAATCACAGAATATTGTGTAAATGTGTAATATGGGCGTTGTATTTTAAATTGAGTATTATCATTCACACGAATTGTTGAAATATTATCTAACAGAAACTTTGGAGTCATCATGACAGGCTCTCACTCTGGTTATCGCTATGGAGTTCTAGAAGTATTTTTACGCTTTATTCCCGAGCACAACTCTATCAAGGCATGGCTCAGCGTATCGAAGAGCCAGTATTCGCTATCCAAGCGTCATTCGATGACGTCTATTGCAGGTTAAAAATGCTCTTGGATAAATAACATGGTAAGTATTTGAAGTTGCTCACACTGCAGACTGCTCATATTGTTGTTTTATTAGATGTTTCTAATAATTCGCTCTAAATGTTTCAAACTGGGAAGCCTTTGACTTTGAAATCATCACTTACTGCCAATAAAATTGTTGATGTGGAAGACTCGCTAAGCCGCCCTCAAGGAGAACTCAGATCAGTCTTGAGGACACGCCTTTTTACCATTGCTGCAGTCGTGTCGTCCGTCGCGCCTTTTGGTGAGGTAATGATGTTTATTCGGGTAAAAATTATGATCATCGCCGCGCTTGAGTCCCCTGTGTTGATGATTTATCTGAACTAAAAGATATCGTTGCAAAGAGAGACCAGATGGGTGACACCACCGCGGTGAATTTTGACGTGGGGTTTGATAAAGAAAAGAACCAATGGTGTTACATCGAAACATCACAATAATTCTTGCCAGTTACCTAACAACGCCTATAATTACTGTATATAAAAACAGTGGTGTTAACTATGCGTATTATCCCTATCTATGCCAGTGCCGGTATCACTGGCTTCGAAAGCCCTGCAGCTGAATATAGTCAGTTGGGTCTCAGCCTTGATGAGCTGTTAGTTGTGCATCCCAGCGCGACTTTTATTGGTGTCGCAAAAGGTGACTCAATGCAGGGAGTGGGCATTTTTTATGGCGATATTTTGATTGTTGACCGCCAAGAAACCGCGCGTCATGGTGATGTGATTGTTGCCAATTTCAACGGTGAATTTGTATGTAAAATCCTCGATAAAACTCATCGCATGCTACTGTCGTCGAATGAACAGCACCAACCTCAGCCTATTCACGATTACGATAACTTTACGATTGAAGGTGTTGTTATTCGTTCTATTCGTTGTCATCGCCAAAGTCCATTATTAGCTGACATCTGATGTTTGCCTTGGTAGACGCCAACAGTTTCTATTGCAGTGCCGAGCAGGTATTTAGACCTGATTGGCGTGGTAAGCCAATGATTGTGTTGAGCAACAATGATGGCTGCATCGTAGCGGCAAACAAGCAAGCGAAAGAACGGGGTGTGCCTAAGTTTGCGCCATACTTTCAAGTCAAAGACCTGTGTACAAAACTTGGTGTCATTGTTTGTTCAAGTAACTATGAGCTCTATGCCGATTTATCCGCAAAGATGATGAATATCATTGGCCGATTTGCACCAGAGCAGCATGTCTATTCCATTGATGAAAGCTTTCTCTCCTTTAAAAATTGTTACCCCGCAATTAAGTGCTTACAAGCCCAAGGCCAGTTGATTCGAAAAGCGGTTTGGAAAGAGACACGTTTACCGGTTTGTGTCGGTATCGGCTCAACACTCACACTGGCTAAAGCGGCCAATCACGCGGCAAAGAAGTTACCTGGCTATCAGGGGGTGTGTGTTATCGATAATGAGCAAGACCGGATTTCAATTTTACAATCAATGAATGTGAATGACGTCTGGGGTATTGGGCGCAGGATAAGCAAAAAACTTGAATTGATGAACGTAAAAACCGCCTATGACTTAGCAAAAATCCCTGCAGGCTTAGCGCGAAAGCAATTTAGTATTGAAATAGAACGCACTGTGCGTGAACTCAATGGGCAAGCGTGCAAAGTGTGGGACGAGGCGAGGGCGGATAAGAAGCAAATATTCTCAACTCGTAGTGTGGGTGAGCGTATTACTGAGTATGAGGATTTACTGCAAGCCTTAAGTAAACATGTGGCGATTGCCGCAGCGAAAGCGCGTAAGCAAGGTTCAAGTTGTAAAACGATGTTGTTGTTTGCCAGCAATTCCCCCTACGATGAACGCCCAACAGGCTTTAAGACCTTAGTGCACTTTGCTTGTGCCACCGATTGCAGTATTGAACTCACTCAAGGTATGACACAAGCAGCATCTCAACTTTTCCGTGCAGGCGTACGTTATTATAAAGTCGGTGTAGGTCTGATTGATTTAGTTAGCACCCAGCATGGCCAGTTAGATTTATTCAATGTTTCAAAAGCTAAACCAGCGTTAATGAAGACTCTTGATTGCATCAATCGACGTTATGGCACAGACACCTTATTCATTGCCGCCCAAGGTATCGAGCAAAAATGGGCCATGCGCCGCGACCTACTCACACCGCAATACACGACCAAGTGGCATTGTCTGCCAGAGATAAAATGTTGATATCTGACAGTAGATGGATTAACACGTTAATGCCTCAAAGCGTGTCAGTATATCTTAGACCCAATTTTTAGTCATACTACAGAGTGGCTACTGTAACTATGACGATTCGAATAGAGGAATTGATAATGAAGAACACTAAAATCAATATATTGCTCTCAAAATGTGACGCTACCGCACCACTATCTGATGACTTCGCGGTAAGGGTTAATTCTCCTTCTGTTGGGAATGAGATTATTACTTATTGCGAAGAGATACCTCTGAGTTCTGATGATGAGTATCGTGCAGCTTTAAAGAAAATTGAAGGATTGTTTGATGCAATACCTAATACCGCTGAAGGTTCCGAGCTTGAAAAATGGATTTCATTAGTTGAATCATATGAAAATGAACACTTCCCAATGTAACTCACTGTTGCCCAAAAGCTTGCTATTGCAGAACTCCTTGCAAAATGTGTGACCGACTTAGTTGACCAAATTTTAGTAATGCCACAAAGTGACGACATAAATAGTGGCGATTGAGAGTCGCTAAGTGACGCTAAATAGGGATATAAAGATGTGGTCTGATAAAGAATCAAATATTGATTTTCTGAATTTCAATGAAACTGCCGAATCCATCAAAGATCTAATTACTGAAAAAAATCTTATGCCAATTAGTGTTGGTGTGTTTGGTGATTGGGGAGCAGGGAAGTCAACAGTTTTAGAACTAACAAAGTCTGCACTTGCAAACGACAAGGAAGATTATATCCAAGTAAGTTTCGATGCATGGATGTTCCAAGGTTACGACGATGCCAAAGCTGCATTATTGGAGACAATCGCTGCAACACTCGTCAAACGAGCCGAATCAGACAAAAGCTTAAGCGCGAAGGCCAAAGACTTTGCTGGCCGTGTTAACAAGATCAGACTTATGGGGCTTCTGATGGATGCAGGCAGTCTCACAGCAGGTGTCCCCACATTTGGCGGGTTCCAAAAGCTTTTCGGAATGTTCAGTGGCGGAGAAGACGGTGAGTATGATTTCGATGATGTTAAGGATGGAGTCGAAGGTGCTAAAGAGATTGCTAACAGAAATAAAGACCTTCTGAGCAAGAAAAAGGATTTCTCTCCACCTAAAGAAATCAAGGAGTTCAGACAAGCATACTCAGATCTTCTTGCCGAGTTTGGTAAGCCATTAATTGTCTACGTTGATAATTTAGACCGTTGCTCGCCTTACAACGCGATTTCAACGCTAGAAGCCATACGCCTTTTCTTGTTTCTGCCCAACACAGCATTTGTAATAGCAGCCGATGAAGACATGATTCGTCTGGCAGTCAGTGAATACCACAAGGGTTCATCTCAACGGCATCAAACTGACTATTTGGACAAACTGATTCAAATACCTATACATGTCCCGCGCCCCGGCACTTTAGAAATTAGAGCCTACCTGTTAATGCTGGTTGCACTTGATCACGGTGTTAAAGGTGATCAATTAGAGACACTACGACATGCCCTTGAAATAAATCTAAAAATGTCTTGGAAAGAGGAAGCAATAAACATCGATGATTTACTTGATGGGAAAAATATTCAAGGAACTCCTGAGTTGAGGAATAAGTTTGTCGTCGCAGAACAACTTGCACCTCTTTTAGCTGAATCATCCAACATAAATGGTAACCCTCGAATAGTTAAGCGCCTTCTTAATCAAGTGAGAATCAGAAGAAAGACAGCTCTCCGACGCGGAATGCAATTAGATGAGAAAACGATAACCAAGCTGGTTATCTTTGAACGTTGCCTTGGAACAAGAGCCACTAACAAGCTTTACCAAATGATTGATACTGAAAACGGAAAACCTAAGATTTTAGCTGAACTGGAAGCTGCTGGAGCCAATATCGAGGACATAAAACTGCCTGAAGAGTTGCAGTCAGAGAAAAACTTTCTGGCTAAATGGGCAAAACTGCCGCCTAAATTTTCTGATATTGATCTGACCCCAGCTCTCTACCTGAGTAAAGAAAATGTTCCTATGGGAGCTTTTGGAACAGTTATGTCGGGAGCAGCTCAAAAACTCGTAGTGGCACTATTGAAGCAGACCCAAAGAATCAGCCAAGCAAGTACTATAGCAATAGAAGAAACTCCACCAGATGACTACATACCTGCAATGGATGCAGTGCTAGAAAAGCTGAGACCAATTGCAGATTGGAGCAAACGCCCAGACGGGATTTTTGGCGCGAGATTGCTCGCTGAAAAAGATGTTAGGTGCAAAGCCACTTTCTTGGATTTTATGAAGCACCTACCGCCGGAGCGTTGGATGAAACCAATCATAGAAGAACTAGAAGGAGCTAAATAATGGGAACATCAGCCTCGTCAAGGGGACCTAAAGATAAAAACCCCCTCGTACCACCATGGGCAGAAGGCGGAAATGGATTAACAATTGGTCCAGCTACTGACACTGATGGAGACGTGAGCCTCGGTGATGGCGGCAGCGGCCAAGGTAACGATGGTGCTGACAATAGCCTAGAAGTTGATAACAATAAGGTACAGCAAGAAATTGGTCCATCGGGTCAAGCACAACTGCCCGCGAGCAGATACATAAGTGCGAGACAAGCATTTGGTAAATATGCTGGTACAGCTGGCACGAGTTCAGATCTTAGACGCTCCCTAAAACATTACTCTAAAAACTCCTCCGGTGGCGGGAAAGGGACAAGTCGCAGACTTGCCAGTGGTATAACCGCAGGCGCTGGACTCGTAGGAATGATGCGTGGGGACAGCGTTACTGTTGGTGACCAGTCCTTATCTCTTAATGACCTTCGAGGCCTTACTACTGATCAAGCGATTGATCGCATTGCCTCTCATTTAGCACCAGATAACTCAGATTCTGACTCGGTGCGCATTGCTCTCAATTATGCTTTGGAAGAAGCACTTCCTGATACACAAGACTTCGATCCTGCAAGTTTTACTGACGAGGTAATCCAAGATGCGATCTCCTGTTATTTAACCGACTTAATTTTTCAAGACGTAGTCACAGGAATGGGAGAAGCATGGTTCAAAGCAGAAGTAGCAACTAAGCATCACAAAATGGAAAGCGAATTAAGGGAACTGATTAAAGTGATAGCACAACAAGAAATGGATAAAGCGACAAACGGCAATCCCAGCAATATCACCAAGAACAACATTAAGAAAATTCAAATCGAGGCAATATCAAAAACTGTAGAGCATTGGGAGAAATTCAATGACTGATTTTTACTTCCATCACGACCCCGATAAACTTCCTGACTACTCTGGCGAATGCCACCCGGTACAAATTTTTGATAGCCATCCGTTAAATAAGTATCAATACAGTCACGCATCGAAAGAGTTGCTCACCAAGATTAGAAAGCTTGGGGTTGCGATTAATCCCGATGCACTTGATTTGGTAACTATCGCAACAGCAGTGACTTCGGCAGAGACATTTGAGCCAAGAGAGAATGCGCCAAATTCTTGGTCACGAATCTTAAATCTCCACATACCTGTATTTGCACCAGATAAGTGGGAAGCAGTAGCAAAAAGACTTGAATCACTGTTAGGTTTTTTAACTGGCGATCAATGGAAATTATCTTTTATCAAGTCCGAATTAGAGCGACCTAAGCCAATAAATAGCAAGCAGGCCAAGCTTACAACGGAATCATTGAAAGGATTGAATACTGTCTGTCTTTTTTCTGGAGGGTTAGACAGCGCAATTGGAGCGATTGATATTCTTAATGGTAACTCTGATATTCGCCCAATGCTGGTAAGCCACGCATATCGAGCTGATGGTGCGAAGCAGCAAGATATTAAAAAACTGCTCAAAAAGCCATTTGGGGAGTTTTCATACTCGATAGCCCCTCAACTATCAGGTCAGGCTAATCATGCGAACGATACCAGCATGAGGGGAAGGAGCTTTAATTTCTTAGCGATGGCTGTATTGGGGATTACGGCACTTAGGAAAGCAAATAACGATGATACTATCTCTCAGATTATTGTGCCTGAAAATGGATATATATCGATTAATCCACCGTTAACTCGAAGGCGCATTGGTAGCCATAGCACCCGGACGACTCACCCTAACTTTCTATCTCAACTAGAATTATTGCTTAATGATGTTGGATTTAATATTCACTTTATAAACCCTTACCAGTTTAAAACTAAAGGCGAAATGCTAGCTGGTTGTGTAGATCAAGATGCTGTAAAAAAAGCGATACCATTAAGTGTATCTTGCAGTCACTGGCATCGAGAACATTTACAATGTGGCTATTGTCTTCCATGTTTAGTCAGGCGAGCTTCGGTGTTTCATGCAGGCTTTACAAAAGATGCAGACTATGCGGTTCCACGACTTCAAAGCATACTGAAAGAATCAGAAAAAAGAGATGACGTTCACGCAGTACAAACTGCAATAATTAGATTAAAGAAAAGTCCTGACTACATGGCTTGGTTGCGCCAGTCTGGACCCTTGCCACAAAATAAAGAGACACGTGAAAAACTGGAGTCTACGGTGAGAAGAGGTTTGGCAGAAGTTGAAGCATTTTTGAAATCGGTCAACCTAGCATGATGGATTTGCATTGCCATGTCGATTTGTATCCGGATCACCACGAGGTACTGAATGACTTGAGAGAATGCAATTACTATGTATTGTCAGTTACAACTGTGCCTTCCGCTTGGAGAGGTACAGTTAAACTTACTGAGGGAATCGCCCGTTGTAAGACTGCTTTGGGGCTGCACCCACAGCTTGCCCACTTGAGAAAGAATGAGCTAGTCATCTTCGATGAATTAGTAGGTGAAACTAGATATATAGGAGAGATTGGTCTAGATGGTTCAAAGGGTTACATACCGTACATCGAGGATCAACTCCATGTTTTCAACCATATTCTTGAGAAGTGTTCTCAGTTCAATGACAAAATTCTATCTATTCACAGCCTAAACGCGACAGAACAAGTAATCGATTGTTTGAAAAAACACCCCCGAGCAGGAACCCCAATACTTCATTGGTTTTTAGGAACCAAAAAGCAAGTACAGGAAGCAACCGAACACGGCTGTTTTTTCTCTGTCGGCCCGGCAATGTTAAATTCAAATCGGGGAATGAAAGTTGCGTCGTGGATACCGCCAGATCGTGTATTACTCGAAACTGATGGTCCATTTGCAAAAGTGGATAATTCCCCACTGTTACCCTCACAAGCCAGACTTGCTGTTAATGAGTTGTCTTTGCTGTGGAAAGTTACCGCCGAGGATGTTGTTGCTCAACTTAAGCGGAACATGGTTTTGTTGTTGAATGTTGGCATAACTTAGTGTTGTAAAATTTATGACTACTAGTCAGCGTATTAGACACTGGCTTTGCCCAAAAGAAGGTTAGGGCGCTTCACTCGATATCTATAAAAACTCCTGAAAATGACATATTTATGTCCATGGCGGCTCAAAATCAGCAACATGTTAGTATGTTATTGTGACTTTTTGGACGAGCATAAGCGCGCTGCTAGGTGATTCTGGCTAATTTGCGAGTCCAATATGCCAAAGCATTCACGTAGCGACGATTAAATTGTTTAAGATACAGTCAAGTGGAACTGGTGATGTGTTCGAACGACTCCGATGTTGATAAATCACGTCATCAACATTAAAACAAATTAGTCGGTAAGATTAAGCAGTGGAAATATAGCTACGAACCAATTCCAATTAAGCTTAGTAAACCTATGAATTATTGTAAGTAATCATTCTAATGCTGCGACATGATTTGATTCGGGCATTATTTCATAAAATTCATTTTTAACATGTCATCTATACTTCAAAGATGTTCGCATAGCTGCGAGTGAGATGCACCTTGTCAAAAGCAGCAAACACAAACTTTAATGCGCTCTGGATGAACAGCTTTGCACTATAATGGAGCAAAGTTTTTGACGGAGTAACTTATAGTATTGATATATATAAACAAAAATAAGACTCACGAAATGACACAAAACTCATTTGGAATGACAAGCCACACACAAACAGAGCGGCGATGGGAACCATATAGAGCGCATTTAACATAATATACATTGTGCGCATAGGAAGGTTTTTCCTTTAAGTCAAAGTTCTATATAAATGACATTGGTTTTGGAATGGTCGCGAAACGCTATTTTTTATTACTTTTCTACAGGTCGGCTCTTGGTGTCGTTGTGACATTGCAAAGCCAACATTAGTAACTAAATAGAATATCAGGACGGCCGCGTTATGAGAAAAGAATCTAATAAATACAGTGAAAATGGATTTCAAACGATGAAACCACGAACCCGAACTTTTATTTTAACTCATTTTATTCGTACAAATGGCACTGTTGATACGCAACAAGCCGCCGATTTCTTCTGTGTAACAACGCGCACCATTAATAATTGGTGGTCTACTGGATGCCCGAGTTGGGTTGATCGTTACGTTGAGTTATATCAGCGTGCAATCCCCAATACTAAAGATTGGCGCGGCTTTAGCTTTAGCCAAGACGGCAAACTGATCACACCATATAAGCGGCACACATTTACCGCTGGACAGTTATTAATGGTGTTTTTTGATAAACAGTTCAATAAATTTGACCGTGTCGAAAAGGACAAACTTGCTGCTCAGGTGGACAGCTTGCGAAATGACGAGGAAGCCGCCGCCATTCGTGAAGAACTGGACGTTATCATCAGCACTCTGTCTAAATTGAAGCAGTCGCCTATTGTAGCGCCTAAAAAGCAGTTTGCGACCTCGGCCAAGCGAACCGTTAAACGGAGTAAGTAATAACGACAAATGCCGATAATGTGACTTATCGGCATTGATGGATTCGGGGTTTTACAATAACTATCTGCGCTTAACCCATGCGGCGGCAACGATAACAACGGCGGCAAAAATAAGGATTAGCTCTTGGCTTGGCTGGATTTTTACCACTACAGCGTCGGGTGTTCTGACCGCCACACTAAAATCACTTGGTAACCCGCTGAACATTATAAATGTCCTCCCGCTGCTGGCGAACCTCGACCGCGACCACGCGCTTGTCTATTTCGTTAATCACTTTGTTTAGGCTGGTTTGCTGGTCGTTGATGCTGGTTTGAATGTTCCACATCATGCCCAATAGGATGATACCAAACCCCCCTATCCCGCTGCCTTTGAGTAACTCTAGCTGTTTTTTCTTTTCTTCGTCCATCTTAGCCCCGCCATACTTTGGTTTTATCTTGCTTGCGCTCATTGCGGAACGCTTCCCACGCGCCCGCCCCTGCTACCGCAGTAGCTGCAACACTTTGAACGATAATGTCACCGACATTGACGACGGCGTTAACAGCGTCGGGATGGATCCCCGCGACCGCAGCACCAATCAACACAAGGCCACGCCATGTTGACCACTGGGTTAAGTAGTTGGTTAATGTTTTCATGCTTTCCCCTATTTTACGGTTTTGGCGCTGACTTCGCCGTTAATCAAGTAATTGTATTTACTTAATAGTTTGCCTTTGGGTGCTATGGTGGCGAATAAGGCTGCAATACCTGTATGTCCTCGCTCAATGGCAGCCCGCCACGTTGGATCAATGCTTCCATCGTCGGCAACGTATTTGCTATTGAGGTAAAACGCGGCATTACTGAACTCAACAGGCTTATAGCCGTTTGTCCATGCGGCTAAATCTGACCACGCTTGCCCGATGGGCTCGGTGACTTGCTCAGCAAGTTTGTCACCTACTGAGTACATTTTGCTGAGCATGTAAACGCCATAAATCACCGCGACGGCGATTAGGCCGTTATTCAAACCCTGCGGCAACTGCGGTATTGATAGTGCTTTGGTCATAGGGGTTATATCCGTTTTCAAAGTGGATCATTGCTGAAACTACACGCGTGTAATATTGGGCTGGAATAACTTGGTTAACTTGTAACCCTGCTTTAGCAGCCACAAAATCAGCGTATTTCTGAGTGGGATTATTATCACTTGGCGGCGCCCATCGTTTGATAATGCCGTTTACGGTGTTAAGGCCGTATTTGTCGCGGTAATTTTTGAGAATACGCGCAGCGGCTCGGATGCCATAAAACGGCGTTTGGAAGATAACAAAACGGCCGTCATTGCCCGTCATGCCCTGCCAGTTTTCGCCTTTTTCGACGTTTAATGGATTGTTATTGCGAATACCTTTTGGGGGTAACATGCTGCTCCCGACCTCTTGACGTGGGGCTGGTTCCTGCGGCTCTGGATACAAGTACGGTGTTTGCACAGTTGGCGTAGGCTTTACCCGATTGAAAATAATGTCCTCAAAGCTGTCAGTCGAAAAAATATCGAGAAAACCGAGGTCGGCATAACTCGGCTTGCTGCCCGAGTTAACCGGTATTGAGGTGCTTTGATTTGGCGCAGTATTGACGGCAACGGGCGTTAATGGCTTTTGTGAATTTTTCAGCCACCAATACCCCGCCGCTGCCATGGCCGCGCCCGCTGTAATTACGATTAAAGGGCGCATTAGCTTAATAACTCCATGACTTCAACAACTGCGGGGCTCAGGTCGCCTTTTAGATCAAGCTGCCATTTATCCGCTTTGCAAAAGCCTCCTTCGTTGACATTCATCAACCGATAATAAATGCCGCTATTGGTGAGATAGCCCCCATCCTGAGAAGAGCTTGAAGCTGCATGTGTGACTGTAGCGTTTTCAACTAAAGCATTTCCATTTTCATCAATCGAAATCGTTTTTAGATATTGACCATCAAAGCGTAACCACAGCCCATCAGCTAAATAAATGGGGTAATCCTCGGCGCCATTTACAGATGATTCACCAAACAGCGTCCAATTTAAGCCGCCGTCATTACTGAGCAAATTTTTCTTACTTGACCCATCTGAGGTTGCAAAGTAATTATTGGCGTCGGCAAAAACGATATCGCCAAAACTTCGCCCACCAATTTCATGCCACGATACGCCGCCATTATCTGAGCGCCTTAATTTGTTATCCCACTGCGATAAATAAACGCACATTTTGGCGTCATCTGATAAATAAACAAAATTGCTGAAACCAGACGAGAGGTAATTTGCTGGCACACTTCCCCCGCCGATTGCTGACCAAGATTTGTCTATAATATTGAAACAAATAGCAATCCCGCTTTGCGAAATCGTCATACTTTTTCCGACAATAGCGAGCTTTAACCCAATACCTGAATTATTAATCAAACTCTGGTCAACTTTTAAGTTTGCATTGATATAGGCATACTGCGAGAAGGTTCTACCTTCATCTTTTGACTCATAAATAGTGTATTGGCAATAGGAAAACGATCTACTTCCACTTGTGCCAGTCATGCGCACAAAAAATACCGAATCGGTTAGCGGTGAGTTAATTAATCCCCCCGCATTAATCCCTAAATTGACAAATGACGGATGCGCAGACCAAACGGGATTGTCTTCTGTCCAAATAATTGGAAATCTGGCAAAAGGGGTTTTATTCCATGACAGACGGCATTTTTCATCATCTGATATAAACAATTCCCTTGCCTCAGCTCCTTCATTAAATAGATCGTTAACCTCGCCGATATATTGTGAATCCTTGATACTTAAACGCGGTGGCGATTTGTACGCAGACAAGACGCCAGCAACAGGAAACTCCTCCATTGTGCCAGCAGCCAAACGCCAACCAGAACCGTTGACTGCCGCGCCGCCGATGAATACATCTTTATTGGTGCGAACTCTCACCGCTGTACGGGTAAAGTCTGAACTAGTCAACTGAACAAGACCATTTACTAATAGCTTGTTTGTCCTAATCGCTTTTGCGCCTGTAATGGTTGCGCGGCTTTGATTCATAGATACATCACCCGCCCAAAACTCGACCGCGCCGTCGTCGCCTTTAATGGTGATTTCATCAAACGGGATCGCCTTGTCGATGGACATACCGACCCACATTTTTGTGTCTAAAACGGTTCGGCCTTTTTCTGATAGGCTCACATTCACCACGCCGCCCGCGCTGATTAGGCTAAAGTAAGCGCCCGTTTTATTGACGACGGTAAAACCGTCTTTAATCGTCTGATTAATAATCATTATTTGCGCCCTGCTAAAAGTACCGCGCCCGCGATTAATGCCGTCCCGCCGAGCATATACAACATAGTTTTATTGTTTGACTCGGCCAAGGCTGCGCCATCACTGCGGCTAAATTGCTCGGCAAAGCCCATCATTGAGTCAAAACCACGCTGTAATTGCCCAGTGGCGTCTTTATTGGCCTGATTGCCTGAATCGAGTGCAACTTTCGTTAATGATTCGGCCAAATCTGCGCTGTTATTCATGGCGCTGCCTGCTAGGTAGGTGTTGTTTTCGTTGGCTCTGGCAAGTGCATCGGCGACCACAGTGGCGAGGCTTTTTGAATTATCCATTGAGGCTTGCGACACGGCAGCGTTAACCGCGACGGCACCGTCGGCAAACTTAAGTGAATCACTGAGATTGTCACGGGTGGCGTTGGTGTAGGTTTCAAAACCGCGTGATTGCAAGTCGCCAAACTCGGTTAAAGCGTTGGTGCTTACACGATACATATCTTGTTGCGCTGAGTTGGTTTCGCCAAAGAGGTCAACCGCTGCATTGAGGAAATTTTCGTTTTGACGCTCGCCCATCATGGCAACGTCAGTCACAGCATTAAATCCGTCTGTAATCATGCCCGCGCCTTGGCTGAAATAAACGGGTAATGAATCGACAAAATCGCCAATAAGTTTAAATGCGCCGCCGTCGGTGACAGTGTTGCCACTGCCATTAATCACAAGGCCATTGTTTGCGCCCTGAATACCGAACGTATTCGAAGTGTTGTTAGTTGTTTGGCTTGATGCGCTGCGTGAACTTGAGCCCATTATAAGACCGCCCTTAATATCGTTTCGGCTTTTTCATAGCCTAAAACTTTGCCCATTCTTAGCATGGCTTCGGGGCGCTTAGTATGGAATCTAACGCTGGCGAACCCCTGCGCCTTTGCTTGCGTGTGAATTGTTTCAAGGTAATGCACCGAGTTCTTACCCGCTGCGGCGACAATCACCAGTTCTTTACCGTTAGCGGCAGTTTCACCACGAACTACGGTAAAAAACTCGCAATCTCCCCATGCGATTAATTGCGCCACGCCTTGTTGAACTTCGCTTTGAATTATGCGCAAGTCATCATTTAAGGCGGGCGCTAATTTTTCCCATGCAAGGGCGGCTATTTTTTCTTTTTCAGTAGGAAGTAAGCGGCAATCGCCGCCGCACCTAGAATTAGCCATAAATTGCCACCGCTGCCGCTACCTATTCCAAAGTTCACATTGCCGCCCTGAAAGGCGGCGTTATTAAGCTGATCACCAGTGCCTGAACTCGCGGCACTGGAATTAGACATTCCACCAGACGGACCCATTATTTTGTCTCGGCTTTTTTGGTGGTCATGTAGTTAAGGATTAATCCCGCGACGACTGCTCCCGCAACTTGCATCACAAACGCTTTATTCATAGCGCCCCCTAGTCTTTATTACTGAGAAAGTACAGCAGCGCCACGGCACCCACGACGACAAAAAATGTCCCTGTACCAATTTGCAGACCCTGCCCCATTTTCTGACGCAGTTCATCTGCTGGCGTTTCGTAATAACCCGAATATCCCGCCGCTGGCGATTGCCATGTTTCTAGGTGCTCTTTTGCACCTGAGCCGTTGGCGTTTTTAAAGGCGCGGACTTGCTCATATTGCGCATACAAACCAAGCGCCGAGCCTAAGCCCTGATTCACACGGTCAAACCATCCCGTTGTTGAAGGGTTTGGCGCAACGTTCGGCAACTGTGTTGCAGTTGCCGACGCACTTGAATTGATAATGTCGGAAAATGAGCTAGTCAGATAATCGACAGCCATAACGCCCCCTTAAATGCCCGCTAGGCCGTCGAAGTATTCCACCACAACTGTCGCCGCTCCCGCGCCTTCGGTATAAACCCGTAAACGCAAATCTTGCAAACCAGCCAGCGGAATGGCTTGGAGCATGTCGCCCTCAAGCACAAAATCAAGCGTTACACGGCCAGCTTGTGGGCTGCGGCCATGGTCAACTTGGATTTTTTCTAAAAGTGTTTTTCCACTTTCAAAGGCTTTTAACGAGTCAATTTCTAACTCGACCTTAGTCACTACAGCAGCGGTGATAATGTGAAACGCCGCGATACTTGCCGAAGCTGGACGCGGGATTTTGTCGATTTCGGTGATGCCTTCATTGAGGGCAACGGGGAAGTTTTTGATTTTGGTAATATATCCAATTTCAGCTTTATCTGATTGGATTGCATAACCTTCTAGCTTTGGTGTTGCTGCGGCCGCATCAATTTCAATACGCATGGTAACGTTTGAAATGATCCCTGAACTACCCGACTGAGTACCTAGGCCAAACATGCGAGATTCAAGCAAGGTTTTCATTTCGTCGCGCTTGAAATGAAAATCTAAAACACCGACTGCGGTGTTTCGCTTGTAAAACTTGTTGTAGTCTGCGAGGGCTTGGCCATCTTTAAATTCAAGGATTGCTTTGCCGTTGACTTCTAAGCGGATGTTTTTCATCTGCGCTAAAGTCACGCCCGAATAATTAATATGGATTTTGTCGTAAGTGCGGCCGATTGGAAGCTCAAGCGTGGCAGTATTGCCAGCGGCGACATTAGAAAACGAGGGTAATTTAACTGTTGTGCGCATGTTCTACCCCTTAACCAATTAAACGGCGAACGGATGGAACACGATTGGCGGCATAAACCACGCCGACAGCAATCGCCACAAATGGCAGGTATTTTTTAAGCATGTTATTCCCCTTGGGATGCACTGCCTCACGGCAGAATTGAGCGCCTCACGGCGAGTTAAAGTGCCCACGCTTCACAGCGTTGGCGGGCTTGCGGTTTATAGGTATACAGGGATGTTAGGCGGGAGAAAAGCGTACCCGTTAACGGGTACTAATATTCGTTAATTGCGAATAATAGTCCTTTCCTGAATTACTTAATATGAGGTATTCAGACTGAAATGAGTCACTGTCAATAAATATAAATCCATTATTAAGAAGAGATGCTAGCGTATTCTCTACTTGAATTTTTTGTGGACCTTTGAACCTTTCAATATAATCATACTTCGATAAAGCATAATTACTGCTATTTACGATGTCAGTTAGAACCTTAACTTCCAAATCATCTAATCTAGCTGATTTCCCTTTGAATTCATTAAGTTCATTTAACAAAACATCTATTGTGTGCCTTGCTTCTTCAACTTCACTTTTTAACGAGTTAAACTCATCTCCCATAGCATCTATTTCTTTATTTTTACCTTTGATAATTGCAGTGTATCGTTCCGTTTCAATTTCAATCGCTTGATTTGTATTTTTTTCTTCCGCAATTCGTTGCGACTCCAAATCACCCTTCAAGCGCCTTATTTCACTGTCATTTTTCTCTAGAAGTGTAAGTGATTCATATTTATTAGTCTGTAGCTCTTGTCTAAGAGTATCTATTTGCGCCTGACTCCAAGTTGTTTTCCCTTCACTTTCACTTTTTGCATTTATTAACTCACGCTGACCTTTAAGCCATACTTTATACAATCTCGCCTCAATAAAAGGAAGTAATAGTGTATAAAACAAAGATATAGCTAAAGGTATAAAAAACAAATGAAAATATGGTATGTGGAATGACTCTAAAAAAGGAATGTTTAAAATATCCTTTGAAATCACCAATTCTATTTCATATATCTTATATCTAGGCTCTAGTGATGAAAAAAATAAAATTACTATCCTAAAATTACAAATCAACCATGAAATAATAAAGGAACTAAATATTGGACTAGATGTTCGTTCATATAATGTTGCTTTCATAGATGTTGTTAGAGCTTGAAACATTTTAATATCTCATGTTGATTTTTTCTTAAACTACCATAAATCAACAATAAAAGAAGTAGTTAAACCTCCTACTATGTTAGTAACTCAACATTTGTAATTGACTTATTAGCAACATTGCCCTTTACAACTTTATTTGTATTCATGTCCTTCATCACATAATCCAGCGGCACCAGCTTAGCTAGTACGTTTGGACTGATATCCATTTCGGCGGCCATCATCCTGCGGTCGGCGGCGCGGCTTAGGCGGCCACAGCGAATAATGGTCGCGTTACCTAATGCGGTTTTGTCGGATTCGGCTGGTCGCTGAGTTAAAGCAAAAATAGGCGCTAGGCCACGGGCGCGGCCTTTGCGGATAACCTGCCCCCACCACGGCGGCGCTTTACTCGGGCTGGTTACGTCGGCAATTTCTTCGGCGACCACGGCGGCATTGCACCAACTAAATGCGCACTGTGCCCACACTTCAAACAGCTTAAAGTTAGTCGTCACAAAGCGCACCTTTAAAGCGCCCTTAGGGTAACGCCTGAGTAAATCGACCAGCGCGGCGGCGCTGGTCACTTTTACGATGCCGTTTAGCTCGCCGTACTCGTCAACAGGATCCCAGATAATCACCCGCGAGCACTTGAGCCGTTTAAGCTCGGCTTTCACATAACTGGATTTGGCCGAACCCGTTGCCCCACACACGACGCGCACATCAGCCTTGCGGCTAACATCAACCCGCTTTTTCGGTGGTCTGCTCATCGTTTTTTACCTCTTTTTCGGCATGGCGTGGTGTTTTGAAGCGCGGCGCGAGAATCGCCCCTGTGATGATTAGCGCGTTGAGTTCAACCCCAAACGCGCCCGCACCTTCGGGGAAATACTTGTCGATAAGTGCACCGTAACTTTCAGCGAGGGCTTGTTGTTCTTCGGGCGCAATATTCCAATTGGGTGCAAAGGCCATGCAAGCAAGGCCGATAATCGGCGCGATTAACTCGGCACCCGATACGTGCGCGGCTTCGACAGCTTGATAGCCTTGGGCGTTGGCGGGTATGTCGCCGCCTTCAATTTGTTGAGCTGCGGCAAGTGCGGCATCAAACTCGCTAAAGTGCTCGGGTTCGACGTTGGTGAGGTCATCTTCTGGCAGTTGGTCAGGATGTGTCATGGTTTCCCCTTGGGACTGTTACGGCATCACGCCGTTAATGGGCTTTATGAACTGGCTTTAACCGATTAGCCACTTCACAAAGCTTGGCTTTTGCTCTGGCGGCGATTCTGACCCTGTAACGGGATTTTGTCCTGTGGACTCGTTAACGGGTACACGGGCGGGTATTGGCGGAATTTTTACCCCATTGAGCATGGTCGGACTCGTTACGGGTTTGGTTTTTTCGGTTTCCGTTACGGCGCTGTGTTCAGCCTTTTGCGTTGGCGACCAGATCACCGCATTCTCTAACATCCAGTCTTGACCGTTAGGCATATTGGGCTTAATCATGCCCGCCTTGCTCACATAATAAAGTTTTCCGTTAATGTCGCGGCGCACTGGGGCTTTTTCATTGCAGAACGGGCATAGGATTTCGCCTATATCGTCGTTTTTAGGTTTTCTAGCCATGTTACCCCCTTAATGACGCAGGCATAAAAGCAGCAAATACAGCCATTAACAAATTGACAAAGTGACCTTTGCGTTTAGGCGGTTGTTGCTCTGGCTCGGTTGGCTTTAGGTCGATTTTTTTCTCCGCCTTTTGACCTGGCACTTGGGTTAATTTCGGCCGCACCGCATCGCGTTGCGCATAACGGGCATTGTGCTCCGCTGCCATTTTGCGTTTATATGCTGCGTTACCCATTGATTGCCGCCTCCATTTTACTAATACGGGCTTCAAGGGCGCTCACATGGTCAATAATATCGCCAATTAATTCGTGACTCTGACTAGCGGCTTTTTTCGCTAAGGTCATGGCCTGAAACGGCATTGCCTTGTTCGCGGCTTCAATTGTCGCGCCGATATTGGTGTGTTGTTTTAGCAAGTCTTGAATTGCCATTGGTGGTACTCCTTCAGGTTTTGTTGGTGGGTTAAGATTTCTAGTTCTCGATCACTCTCAGGCGCTAACTTCTCGGCCAGCCATGCCGACCAAAGCCGCTCTTTTTCTGCAATGCGATTGCGCACAGCGCTATAAGTTGCGCGGGCGGCTTTGATGCCTTTTGTCCAAAGGCGCTTACAAATGCGGTTTTCGATAAATTCACTCTCACGGCTTAAGCCTTGCCACTGGCGAGCACCGATCGCCCAATTGAAAAACTTGGCGAGTGATTGGGCACCTTTAAAAGTGAGTTGGTAATCTTGGGCGCGAACCTCGCCCGCTTTGAGCGCGGCTTTACTGGTTTTGATTTTTTGCTCAAGCTCGGCAATGCGTTTATTGATTTTTGCGAGGGCATCGGCGCGTTTTTGCGCTTGCATCACGGCTTTATCGCGGATTGCTTTTTCGAGTGCGCCATAAGCTCGGCCAATCTCTTTGCGGATTGGCGCGGCGCGGTTGTCCAACTTGTATTTGATTTCGCCAATGATTGAGGCCATGTGCTCGGCGTGATAGCTGGCGATGGTTTCCCACGGTTCGGCGCGGGCACCTTTTGAAATGTTATAGCGGTTGCCTTTGATTTCGCCTTGGTCGGCTTTTTCGCCTTTGGTCAGATAGCCCAAGGCTTTGAGTAAATAGCCCCCTGCGGCATTGGCGCTTTTTATGCGCTGCAAGTTGGCGAATCCTTGCCCCCATAAATTTTCTATCCGCTTTGCCCAGTCATGGAACAAATACGGCTCAACCTGCCAGCGCAACAGCACATGGCAATGCGGGTTAACTTCGCCCTGTTTGTTCTTTGGCGCTTCGGCTACCCATAAATAATCCAGCTTATCGCCCATCGGCTCGACAAAATCCGTCGCGCCAATGCAATCAAAGCCGTTTTCCGTTTTTAGGACTGCCCCATCTGCAGACCAGCCGCGCTGATACATTTTGCTGGCGGCATCAAAGAAGCGCGAACACTCCGCACCAATCGTCGAATCACCGCTAATGATCCGCTCTCGGGCTTCGCTATTAAAAGTCAGGGTTAAGAACGTGGTAAACCCGCCTTTGACAGCGGCCATATAAGCGCCAGCATCTAAAATATTGCGGGCTCCGCGACTGCTTAAATCGCTGGTCACTCTATCGCCCGACTGTTGCGGCGGCGCGTCGCTCGGCGGCATGTCGGCCTGAACTCTTAACCGGTATTCGTTGGACCATGCGCGGTGGGAAACTCTGACTACTGGCGTCTTGCAGATCACCACCCCGCTTTTGTCGTGGCGAGTACTGTTGTCCATCGGCGGCAATATTTCGCCCGTTTCCAGATTTACCCGCCCGACTTTAGGCACATGGGCAACGGTATCGGGCGCTTTTTCGTAAATGTCGCGAACAATAAAACGCTCTGAGGCTTCGAGATTCACGCCAAGCGAGGCGGCAACACTGCCGTGAGCCTCGCTATCCTTGGCGCGTAAATGTTCAAGATATCGACCAATGCGGGCTTGTTTACGGGCGTTTGTCGTGGCAACTGTGTGGCCTGTCGGACTTTTGCAATCCTTGACTAGCCTAGCTTTCTCGGCCGTTGGCCGCCCTGCGGGGCTTGGGTTTTTCAGTGCCATTTCAGCAAAAAAGCTGGCATTGCGACGCATTAAATCCAGTTTTAATTTTTCGGCCGCTGCTTGCTCAAATTCAGATACAAAAATACCGCCCCTTGGGGCGGTTAAGTCTTGCGGCTCGAAGGTGAGCGGCGGCGTTTCCTCTGTTATCTCAACACTGGAAACGGGCACCCGCGCCCCCTTTATCGGTTTAGCGGTTGTCCATAATTCATTACTCCTCTGTTGTAGGGTTTTGGTCTGATTCCGTGGCAAGGCGGCGCTATTCGTCATCGTCGCCCCCCTCGCTAATGATCACATCATTAATCGGTGGCTGTTCCTGCATTAAGCGCCAGTTTGGCTCCAAGCATTCATCAAGAAAAACTTGGCTACCTATTTCGCCATAACGTGTATGTGTGTTGACGTAATCAACAAGGCTCTGAGCGTAGGCGGTTAATTGCATGAACGCCCCCTAAGCTCCGCATCTTTGGCAAGGCTCAAATATCCCTGTGCACAATCAAATGCTTGGACGGCTAATTTGATATGACCACGCAAAATGTAGCGCTCTGACATTTCAATGTATTTTTCACATTGCGACAGGAAAAACGGGACATGCGACCATTTAGGGTTAGGGTTTAGACGCTGAACGCCTTCAAAAGATGCAGCTAAAGTTGACATTGGGATTCCTCCCAAGCGCTAACTACCTCAGCAATTTTTCTCGTCAGATTGTATTTTTTTACAAGGCCGTGAAGGTGTTCAATATGCGCATGAGCGGCGACCAAGTCAGCCTTAAGCTCTGCTATTTCAGGGTGAGCACTGATATCAACCGAAAGCGTTTCAGCAAAAGCCAAACGCTGGCGCATTTCTGTGGTGATGTTCATTTGAATAATCATCTTGCACCCCCGAAAAATTTTTCTTTCAGGCGGCGGATAATTTCCGCATTCCGTTGGCGCAAAGCGTTACTGATTGGCTTAGTTAAGGCTGTGGCGTCCATCCATACGGGGACTTCAATATTTGAATTCGGTACTTTCTTGTAGCTGGTCATTTAGTCTGCTCCTGTGTTTAACCTTGTTTTGGATTTGGGCTAACTGGTCGCGTCCTACGACCAGCGCCCAACACAAGGCAGGAACATGATGTTTAATTTACTTTGAACCGTCAAATGTGCATTTGACGTATAAACTTGATTGAAACATGGACTAAAATTAGCCAACAAGGCAAGGAAATGGATTTTAGAAAATATGAACCCATCTGATTTACTCGATTTAGTTCGAGCCGCATACAGCCTCACTTCTGACTATCAGGTTTCACAGAAATTTGGTTTTTCTCGGGGTGGCGTATCATGCTGGCGAAATAACACCGCTTTTCCTAAGAATTCAGTCTTAATCCAATTCGGTAAAATCTTGCAGATAAATGCAGGGGTATTAATGCTGTATAGCCTTGAATGGCGAGAGAAAGATCCCGAAGCGAAAGCACAAATAAGCCGTCTAATTGAAGCGATAGCACATGCTAAATTCGACGACTCATTTTGTGAGGAGGTAGGTCAGTAATCAAGAAAGTGTTTCGTCGGACTACCCTTCTTAAACCTTTGAAATAAAGAACTTAACAATAATTGCAATAATGTAACGATCTATACATTGTGCGCAGCTTTGTGTCGAATCACTCTATACCTTTCAAATGATCGATTGGTTTGTTGAACGCACTCTCATGACGTTCAATTTGGCTTGTGTGCAAATATTGCGATGTAGTGTCGATACTTTCGTGGCCAGCGTCGGCTTGTACATGGGATAACGGTCTGCGGTTGATATTGATATCGTGCGTAATACCAGTGTGACGAATATTGTGGGCAGTAAGTTTGCGCATCTGCGCCGCATCTTGTGTAAAGCCATCGATTTCTATACGTTCTGCAGCCAGATTAATTATTTTTTGAATTTCGTCGCGAACATGACGAATGCCTAGATTGGCATTGAGGATACCAACATCTCGGCCGCGTCCAGCAGCTTTATGCCGTACAAACAAAGGATGATTTTCGTTTGGTCCTGGATAATCCGTTAATCCTAAAAACTGACGATATTTGACTAATGCATCGAGCAAAGCTTTTGAAATCGCAACGCTGCGTCTTTTACCACCTTTACTCAACGGAATATGAAAACTCCAGATGCCCGTTTGCTGATTACGTTTAAACTGGTTCATCACCGGCGAATAACCCGCACGTGCAGACACATCTGAAATGCGTAAATAACAGCAATAAATCAATATAACGAGGAATAAACTTCTTTGATGTAACTCAGGAAATTCTTCTGCTAGTCCAGTAACGGTCGCCATAATATATGACCACTGTAATTCAGTGAATGCGAGACTATTTTCATCTTCATGACTTTGACGCTGATATTGCCTGTTTGCTGCAAATCGACTGTGATTAAGCCAGATTTGTGCAGGATTCCGCTCACAATATTCTTCACTTGTCAGGTACGAATAAAACGAAGACAAAATGGCCATTTTTGTTTTTAACGCATTATCGCTTAACACATAAGGCTGTATTTGCCCGAGTTGTTTTTTGCCGACAAATGGTCGCCATTGCGAGTTTGGAACCCGTTCATCATGCAGTTTATCGTACTTAAACTGTGGCACATTAAAATAACCGATCAGTGCTATCGGCGGTGCTTGGCAATAATCAACGTAACGGCTCATGTCTTTGCGCGTAACTTGAATGGGAGACATTGAAACTACATCAAAACACCAATGCAGAAACGTAGTGAGTTCACTGCGATAAGCTTTATAGTTGTTTTCGTTATGCTTTTGCTCAAATAGCCAATCACTGGCATGCTCGATGACTAAGCCCGCATCAACCACCTTTTTCATGCTAATTTGGGTGATATATTGGTTAACAACACTATTGCCAACTTGTATGAATTCAAATGAGTCAAATAGCGGGATTACTGGAGGAAGTTGCATATTACATCTGAATTATAAGAGTTTCTTGTATGATAATACTTAAACGCAAATGCCGATAATGTTATTTATCGGCATCAAGATATGTCAGATTTTTAGTGCAAATTGAAAATGAACATTGCTGACAAGTAATACGCTTTTTGCAACAGATCAAGCATAGCTGCCACACTTGCTGTTTCGATTGGCTATCTAAGCACGTGAAGTCAGATGCGCAGATGTGTCCATCATGTATTAGCTGTGCCAATTTATGCGCTGAAATTGATAAGTTAATTCGATTAGTCATGCCCTTTCCCTCCCTATCATTGTTTGATAGTAACAGAATACACAAATGAGAATCGTTATCAACAATGTAATTTAAGGATTGCCACTCACCTCGCTATTTTATGCAAGATTTTGCACCGCTTTGAAATGTGTCTACTACACTGATTATGTGATCATTATTTTTACTTGAATGAGGTATCGGATGCTGATTGATCTTGCAAAGAAAAACCCTCTTTTTTCCGGTAAAAAGTCTACCGAGACAACAGAGTCTGGTATTCCTTGGAAGGTATTAGTGGTCGATGATGAACCTGATGTTCATACCGTCACTAAGCTTGCCCTCTCCCGCTTTAAACTTGATGGCCGTGCCCTCACCTTTATCAATGCTTATAGTGCCGAACAAGCAAAAGAATTACTCAATCAAGAACATGACATCGCCATTGCCTTTATTGATGTTGTCATGGAAAGTGACCATGCAGGGTTAGAACTAGTAAAGTGGATACGTGAAGAATTACTGAATAAAACCACTCGATTGATCTTACGTACAGGCCAGCCAGGGCAAGCACCTGAAGAAGACGTTATCGTCAATTACGATATTAATGATTACAAAGCAAAAGCTGAACTGGATTCCCGTAAGCTGATGACCAGCGTCTACTCAGCCCTTCGCTCTTATCGCGATATCATGGAAATCGAGCAAGCAAGGCGCACCCAAATAAATCACCGTAAGGGCTTAGAAAGAGTACTAGAAGCCACCTCAGGATTATTTGAACTGCGCACCCTACATAAATTCGCCGATGGGCTACTGACTCAAGTGGCCACTCTACTTAATCTCGATTCAGAAACGCTACTGCTGACTTGTAATGCAATTGATGCGATTAGTGGTCATGTTGAACCTGTCAATATAGAAATCCTTGCTGGTACTGGCCAATTTGCTAATAAATCCCACATTACGCAACTACCTGAACATATTGATCGTCTACTGCGCAGTGCGCTCACCCAACAGCGGTGCCTTTATGAAGACAATTGTTTTATCGGTTACTTTCCCACCAAAGGCGGTTTAATCAATCTACTTTATATGGATGGTATTGATAGAATTGATGATCTTGATAAGAAACTCATTGATATTTTTGCCATCAACGTGGGCATAGCTTTTGAAAATTTGCTGCTCAATCAGGAGGTGGAAGATACACAATCAGAGCTTATTTTACGTTTAGGTGATGTTGTTGAAAGCCGCTCGAAAGAAGCTGCCAATCATGTGAAACGTATGGCGGAGTATTGTTCTCAATTAGCATTACTCGCCGGTTTAAGTGAATACGAAGCCGATTTACTGCGCCGTGCCTCACCAATGCATGATATAGGCAAAATTGCGATCCCCGATGCTGTCCTACTTAAACCCGGCAAATTAGATGAAGAAGAATGGAAAGTTATGCGTCAGCACCCTATGATTGGCCATCAAATTCTTGCAAATTCTGAGCGACCAATACTAAAGGCCGCATCAATTATTGCACTACAACATCATGAAAAATATGATGGTTCTGGTTATCCTGCAAATCTAAAACAAGACGAAATTCACATTTTCTCGCGGATTGTAGCAATCGCAGATGTGTTTGATGCCCTTTCCCATGCCCGCTGCTATAAAACAGCTTGGCCTTTAGAAGAGGTTTTAGCTGAAATGCGTAAAGGGGCGGCAACACACTTTGATCCTCACTTATTACAACTCTTTATTGAAAATGTAGACATTTTTGTCAAAGTAAAAGAAAACTGGAAGGATCACTAATCTGTAATATGCCCAGTTGATGGTCTTGATGTTTAGAAAGCCATATCAAGCACTTTCAAAGATATATCAAGGCAGTTTTAACCATTGTCATCTGCGAGAAAATCAAAAACAGCCGTTTTAGTTTCACCATTAACGCTAAAACTAACAAAGCCACGCCAAACCATGTAGCCACTACTACAAGAACCGTAGACTAACTGACCGATATAAGTCATTTTGTCAGTTTGCTTCACATTTACAGGAATAACACCCATAAACATGTCTCTTCCTTCTAAGCGGATTTGCACATTAGAAATTGGCATGGAAGATAACAACTGTAATGTCAATGGCTTTTCGCTTGGTGCACTCCCTGGTGACAAGCGAAAAGTGAGCTCAACATCCCCAACTTCTTTAACACAATCCCCCTTAGAAAATTGGCAAAGTGAAGGATCAAGACTGCTTTTAAGTGTGACTTGCTTTGCATCTTCCTTACAAGCTGTGAGATTGAAGCTAAATAATGCAATAAATAAATAGGGACTCAGACGAGTTAGCACAAAGATTAACCTTATGATGCAATATGTTAACATTCTATGGCGTAGGTTGATCTAGATCAACTTTCCACACCCCTTCTTTGGTATCTTTTTTGATATGGCTCAAGTATCATTGCGAAACCTCATATTTGAGCAAAAATATGCAGGGTAACGCATTGACATCACTCAGCAACCTTAATAGGGAGGCTGAGTTTTATGTCATTTATAACAGGTAAAGCTTGTCTTTACTAAAAGTAAAAGTAATAAGCAGTGGAAGCATTATGATGAACCATTCCCAGCCAACAGGCGCTGATTACAATTACGCCATTGTCCGCCAATTTGCCTTAACCACAGTTTTGTGGGGTATTGTTGGTATGTCAGTCGGCGTATTAATTGCGGCTCAGTTAATCTGGCCTCAGCTGAACTTTGACACTCCTTGGTTAACGTATAGTCGCTTGCGACCATTACACACCAATGCGGTGATCTTCGCGTTCGGTACATCAGCCCTTTTTGCAACATCCTATTATGTCGTACAACGCACCTGTCAAACCCGACTATTTGCACCTAAGTTAGCCGCATTTACGTTTTGGGGATGGCAAGCCATCATTCTGTCAGCAGCTATCTCTTTACCAATGGGTTTCACCCAAGGAAAAGAATACGCTGAATTAGAATGGCCTATCGATATCGCAATTACTATCGTTTGGGTGTCCTACGCTATCGTGTTCTTCGGTACTATTATCAAACGAACAACTTCGCATATTTATGTGGCGAACTGGTTCTTTGGTGCCTTTATTATTACCGTTGCCGTACTACACATAGTTAACTCTATGGCAGTACCAGTCAGTCTGTTCAAGTCATACTCTCTGTATAGCGGCGCTGTCGATGCTATGGTGCAGTGGTGGTATGGTCACAACGCTGTAGGTTTCTTATTAACCGCAGGCTTCTTGGGGATGATGTATTACTTCGTACCTAAGCAAGCAGGTCGTCCTGTGTACTCTTACCGTCTTTCTATTGTCCACTTTTGGGCACTGATCGCACTGTATATCTGGGCTGGTCCTCACCACTTACATTACACAGCTTTACCTGACTGGACTCAGTCTTTAGGTATGGTGATGTCACTGATCCTATTCGCACCTTCTTGGGGCGGTATGATTAACGGTATCATGACCTTGTCTGGTGCTTGGCATAAACTGCGTACTGACCCTGTGTTACGTTTCTTAGTTGTTTCTCTGTCTTTCTACGGTATGTCTACCTTTGAAGGCCCTATGATGGCAATTAAGACAGTTAACGCGCTATCACACTATACAGACTGGACTATCGGTCACGTTCACTCCGGCGCGCTAGGCTGGGTTGCAATGGTGTCAATCGGTTCTCTGTATCACTTGATCCCTGTATTGTTCGGTCACGGCCGTATGTACAGCATCAAGTTAATTAACGTCCATTTCTGGTTAGCAACTATTGGTACTGTGCTTTACATCGTCTCTATGTGGATTTCAGGTGTAATGCAAGGTCTGATGTGGCGCGCAGTGAATGCTGACGGTACTTTGACTTATAGCTTTGTTGAAAGTCTGGAAGCTTCTTATCCTTTCTACTTCGTACGTTTCCTTGGCGGTTGTTTCTTCCTGACCGGTATGCTGATCATGGCATATAACGTGATCCGTACTGTGAAAGCCTCTAAAGATTCATTGCCAGCATTGGCTGAACCAACAGCGGCTTAAAGGAGCAAACTCGATGAAATTTAATCATGAGATAGTTGAAAAAAACATCGGTTTGTTAGCGATTTTTACTGTTATCGCTATCAGCTTCGGTAGTCTCGTTGAAATCACACCGTTGATTTTTCAAAAAGATACGACTGAGCCAGTTGAAGGTTTAAAGCCATACACTGCCCTGCAAATTGAAGGTCGTGACATCTATGTTCGTGAAGGTTGTTATAACTGTCACAGCCAGATGATCCGTCCTTTACGTGCAGAAACTGAACGTTATGGTCACTACTCTGTCGCGGGCGAATCAGTTTGGGATCATCCATTTCAATGGGGTTCTAAGCGTACGGGTCCTGATCTTGCACGTGTTGGCGGTCGTTATAGCGATAAATGGCATGAAGTTCACTTAATCGATCCTCGTGCTGTAGTTCCTCAATCGAATATGCCAGGGTTCCCATGGTTAGCCGAAAACAAGTTAGACGGCAAACTAACGGGTGACAAGATGACTATCCTACGTAACCTGCATAAAGGCGGTTACAAAGGTAATGATCTTTATACCGATGAAGAAATCGCAGGCGCACAGCAAGCTGTTGCGGGTAAGACAGAAATGGACGCCTTGATTGCATATCTTCAGTCTTTGGGTCACGCACTCAAATAAGGAGGCAATATATGGATTACGGCACATTACAAGGCATTTTAACCATCATTGTGATGCTGACCTTCGTCGGTATATTTGCTTGGGCATATAGCTCGCGTCGTCAAAAATCATTTGATGAAGCAGCTAACCTTGTGTTTTCCGATGAGGAAGTCAACAAGGTATCGAAGGACTCAGGAGAGAATAAGTGATGAGTAGCTTCTGGAGTGTTTGGATTACTGTACTCTCGTTAGTCGTGATCGCGGGTTGTTTTCTATTACTGCGTGTGTGTTCTAAGAACACCACTGACGTAAAAGAAGGCGAATCCATGGGTCACAGTTTCGACGGTATTGAAGAACTCAATAACCCACTGCCAAAATGGTGGAGTTATATGTTCTATATCACTATCGTGTTTGGCTTGATCTATTTGGCCTTATATCCTGGTTTAGGCAACTACAAAGGCCTATTAGGCTGGAGCAGTGCGAACCAAAGTATTGGTACTGAACAGGGGATTAAAGCCGATTCTGCTGCCGCGGTTGAGTTAGCCGCAAAAGAAGGTCGCTGGGTGCAATATGATCAGGAAGTGAAGCACGCCGATGACAAATATGGCCCAATCTTCGCGGCTTACTTGGCAACACCACTAGAAGAATTAGTGAAAAACCAAGAAGCGTTGAAAGTGGGTGGCCGTTTGTTCCTGCAAAACTGTGCTCAGTGCCATGGTTCTGATGCACGTGGTAGCAAAGGCTTCCCTAATCTTACCGATGGTGACTGGTTATATGGTGGTGAATTAGCCACGATTAAGACCACTATCATGGCAGGTCGTCATGGCATGATGCCACCCAAAGGTGGTTTGCCAATCGAAGATAGCGAGATTGCTGGTTTAGCTGAATACGTTGTTAAATTGTCTGGTCGTGAGCATGACGAGAAACTCGCTGCCCAAGGTCAAGGCTCATTCATGAAAGGTTGTTTCGCGTGTCATGGTATGGACGCTAAAGGCAACAAGTTTATGGGTGCTCCTAACTTAACTGACGATGTTTGGTTATATGGCGGTAGCCGTGGCATGATCGAAGAGACCATTAAACATGGTCGCGCAGGTGTGATGCCAGCGTGGAAAGACGTTCTCGGTGAAGAGAAAGTTCACGTCATTACAGCTTATGTTTATAGCTTGTCAAACAAGTAATTAGGTATAAGTAACACTAAGGCCTCGAAGACTTCGAGGCCTTTTTTTTTAAAGTGCTAAAACCGGCTTTTAACGGTAAAATGGCGCAAATTTTTTGAATGGGTATCTGACATGAGCGAACAACAAGCCTGGTATAAGCAATTCTGGCCTTGGTTTTTAATTATTCTTCCTTTATGTGCCGTCGTCGCAAGTTTTACCACGCTAAAAATTGCCCTTACGAACTCGGACTCTTTAGTCGCCGAGGATTACTACAAAGATGGCAAAGCCATTAATATGGACTTAAGTAAAGTGAAGTATGCCAAACAAATAGGCATGAATTTTTCACTCGATCAAGCTAATAATGAGATTTTACTGACGCAGCAAGGGGGACCTGCATATCAAGCCGCCTTGAAAGTCGAGTTCTATCATCCAACCATTGCCGACAGAGATATGAAACTCACTGCGACGGCCGATGCCAGCAATGTGTATCGCATTACCATCCCTACTACCCTAACCGGCCCTTGGGAAGTTCGCCTCGAAAGTTACGACGGTAAATGGCGAATTCACCAACGCGTTGAATTAAAAGATCACGTCCAACTTTGGCTGAATTGATTGTGGTTAAATAAGTAGCGCTATGACGTATCCAAGTTGTTTTCACTGCCAAGAGCCCGTTCTGACGGGCCAGCAGTTTGTGACTCGCATTAATGACCGTGATGAACTTATGTGTTGCCCTGGCTGCCAGGCGGTTTCTCAAGCGATTGTCGATGCGGGATTACTCAGTTATTACAAGTTCCGCACTGAGCCTGGCAGTAAACAGAATGCCCTGGTCCCCGAAGCATTAACGCAATTTAGCGCCTATGACTTGCCCGAAGTGCAGCAAGACTTTGTGCATTCTGAGGACAATGTCGAATCAGTGTCTCTCTCCATCGATGGTATTACCTGTGCCGCCTGTGCTTGGTTAATTGAACACAAAGTCAAACAACTCGCGGGCGTGAGCCAAGTGCTAGTCAACTCAACCACCCAACGCGCCATGATCAGTTGGGATAAACGCAAGGTAAAACTTAGCGATATTCTCGGACAAATTAGTCGTATCGGCTATCAAGCCGCGCCTTACCAAGTTGACGAACAAGAGCTCAACAATAAACTCAATAGTCGCAAATTTTTACTGCGTTTAGGCTTAGCTGGCTTTGCGACCATGCAAGTCATGATGTTCGCCCTCGCCCTTTATACTGGATACTTCACCGATTTAGACGTGCAGTATCGGGACTATTTCCGCTGGGTTAGCATGATTTTTGCCACGCCTGTGGTGCTTTATTCGGCGCAACCCTTCTATTTTAGCGCCATTCGTACCCTGCTCAGCGGCAAACTCAATATGGATGTGTCTGTTTCGATTGCCATTGGTGGTGCCTATACCGCAAGCTGTTTTGCCACAGTGAATGGCACAGGCGAAGTGTATTTTGAATCCGTATCCATGTTTACTTTCTTTTTGTTACTTGGGCGTTACTTCGAGCAAAAGGCAAGACAAAAGGCCTCGGTCAACTCCAGTAATTTACATAAACTGGTGCCGCTCACTGCACACTTAATCACCGAAAATGGTCAAGAAGAAATTCCGGCCAAAAAGTTACGCCTCAATGATGTGATCCTTGTGAAACCAGGGGAAATGGTTGCGGCCGATGGTGTGGTGATTGAAGGCCACACAAACATCAATGAAGCTATGCTCACAGGTGAGCAAATGCCCATTGAAAAACAGCAAGATCAGCAAGTATACGCTGGTACTATCAACGTCGACCAACCGATAAAAGTTAAAGTTACCGCATTGGGGCAAGACCAACTCGTGGCTGAAATTATTCGACTGCAGGAACTGGCATCCAATACAAAACCTGCGATAGCCCTATTAGCCGATAAATTATCCCGCTATTTCTCGGGTACGATTCTAACAATCGCGACGATGACTTATTTGGTTTGGCAACAGGTTTCCCCAGAGGATGCCTTTTGGGTAACGCTATCGGTTCTAGTCGCCACTTGTCCTTGTGCCTTAGCGCTAGCGACACCGACCGCCGTCACCTGTGCAACCGCCATTTTTACCCGTCTTGGGATCATTACCCGCAAAGCCGGCGTATTTGAAAAACTGCCGCAGATTAAACATGTGGTCTTTGATAAAACTGGCACCCTTACCTGTGGTACGCTCTCTATCGGGCAAACGCAGTGCATGGCCGATTTAACAAAGACGCAGGCCTTAGCCATTGCAGCGGCGCTGGAAACGGGCTCTCGCCATCCGATTGCGGCTGCATTTGCCCTATTTGCCGATAATACCTTGGTCGCGGAGCAAGTTCACCATGAAGTCGGCTTTGGTGTTCGAGGCCGTATCGAGGGGACTGACTATTTAATTGGTAATGCTGTATTTACTGGCGCACGTGTCGATACTCAGGACCCAACCCAAAAGATTTGGTTAGCACGCTCAGCCAATGAGCAGCTTGAAGTGCTTGCCAGTTTTGAGATCCAAGACAATATTCGTCAAGACAGTAAGGCCACGATTGAGATATTAAAGCAACAAGGTTGCCGCATTAGTATTGCCAGTGGCGATAGCTCCGGACATGTGCATCAACTGGCCAAAGAGCTGGGAATTGAAGATGTGCACAGCGGATTAACCCCCGCGGGCAAACTTGCACTAGTGACGAAATTACAACAGCATACTCGCGTGGCGATGTTTGGCGATGGCATCAATGATGCGCCTGTACTTGCGGGGGCTGATTTGTCGGTCGCCATGGGCAGTGGCAGTGCGATTGCCAAAAACAGTGCCGATTTGATTTTACTGGGCGATCATCTATCCCGTTTCACCCAAGCTGTCGCGGTCGCTAAACTGACCACGCAAATTATTAAACAAAATTTAGCTTGGGCGCTGGGTTACAACGCCCTTATCTTGCCTTTAGCTGTCACTGGTCATGTGGCACCTTATATTGCCGCGATTGGCATGTCGGCGAGTTCTTTGATTGTGGTCGGTAATAGCCTGAGATTATTACGGGTAAAAGTGTGATCATAATAAAACGTTTAACCAGATAGTAAGAGGTCATTATGGAAATTATTTATGTGCTTATCCCCATTGCCATGATCTTCGTCGCCATTGCGGTAATGGTATTTTTTTGGGCAGTGAAATCTGAGCAATTTGATGATCTTGACCGTCAAAGTGTTTCTATATTGTTTGATGAAAATACTGACAAACCTGGCCATCTAGCCACCCCCGCCATTCAGTCAACAGCAGAACATGATGACATCGCAGCGCAGCAAGCGATAAAAAATCAGCAAAAAGGCATGCCTTTGTGATTGAGTACAATGTCACCGGTGCCTTTCTCGTCGGCTTGATGGGAGCTGCACATTGTTTTGGTATGTGTGGCGGTTTAGTGGGCGCGTTTTCCGCCCAAATCCCTCATCCTAAAATAGGTAACCAGCTGGCCCATCAGCTTAAATATTTACTGAGTTACAATTTAGGCCGTATTTTAAGTTACACCTTAGCAGGCGGCTTAGTAGGCGCATCGTCGGCAGGTCTTGGTCACTTATTTGAGCTGGATATTTATCTGATTGTCCTGCGCATTATTGCCGGACTGATGATGATCGCAACAGGACTTTACATCGCTAAAATTTGGGTTGGAATAGTGCAAATTGAGCGTGTAGGTCAATGGCTATGGCAATATTTAAAACCGCTAGCGCAGCGCCTTGTGCCAATCAAGAATCCGAGCCAAGCAGTCATGGCGGGATTCATTTGGGGCTGGCTCCCCTGCGGCCTCGTCTATAGCACCTTAACTTGGTCGGTTGCATCTGGCTCTGCCAGCCAAGGCGCCTTGATTATGTTAGCCTTTGGCTTGGGTACTTTACCCGCCCTATTAAGCGCTGGCGTGGTGGCAAAACGCCTTGCTGCATGGGTACAAAAGAAAACCGTTAGACTATTGAGCGGCTTACTGTTAATCGCCTTTGGTGGTCAAACTTTATATATCGCACTCGCGCAGCTAAACTAGCCCAAGTGAGTGAATTGGTTTAACATGGCAGCAGTGGATTAACTTGAGAATCAACATGACAATTGAACAAAATAAGAATCGTCGTCCTGCCGCTAGCGGATGCACAATCCATTGTCACGATTGCAGTATGGGTACCCTTTGTATTCCTTTTACCCTCAATGCAAGTGAGCTAGATCAGCTCGATGATATTATTGAGCGTAAAAAGCCAATCCAGAAAGGCGAGCAAATTTTTAAGTCAGGTGACGCGTTGAAATCCCTGTTTGCGATCCGCTCTGGCACCATCAAAAGTTACACTATTACCGAGCAAGGTGATGAGCAGATAACAGGCTTCCATCTCGCGGGTGATGTGATTGGTTTTGATGGTATTCACGCTCAGTTGCACCAGAGTTTTGCGCAGGCCCTCGAAACCTCTATGGTCTGTGAAATCCCCTTTAATATCCTCGATGAACTTTCAGGCACTATGCCTAAGTTACGTCAGCAGATCATGCGTCTAATGAGTAATGAGATCATGAGCGATCAAGAAATGATCCTGCTGCTCAGTAAGAAAAATGCCGAAGAACGTCTAGCAGCGTTTATCAGCAATTTAGCAAATCGTTTCGGCAGCCGTGGCTTCTCACCCAAAGAATTCCGCTTAACCATGACCCGCGGTGACATTGGTAATTATCTCGGTTTAACCGTTGAAACCATCAGCCGCTTACTTGGACGCTTCCAAAAGTCAGGCTTGATTGAGGTTAAGGGTAAGTACATCACTATCCTCGACTCGCAAGAGCTAAATCTGTTAGCGGGTAATTCTCGCATCGCGAGATAGCCAATCGCAAGAGCATTAACCGTGAGAGGTCAAGCCTAAATAATTGTCGCCAATAGCATAACAGTTTAATGGTAAAAGCTGTGCTTGCTAGACATGTCATGCAGATTAAGGCATGATTTTTAAGCGAGTTTTAATCAATTTCAAATGAGTTTGATCTAGAACAATACAGCTCACTGCCAAAGGCTCATGATGATATTGAGCCTATGACTAAAGGAACCAAACATGAAGGATTATCAAAAAATACTGGTTGTGGTTGACCCTACCACTGAGAATCAAGTTGCCCTTGCACGAGCGGTCGCCTTGGCCAGTAAATGCAACGCTCAAGTCACTGTGTTTCTTTCTATCTTCGACTTCTCTTACGAAATGACTTCGATTCTGTCGAATCAAGAACGCGAAGCCATGCGTCAAGGTGTCATAGATCAACGGCTCGCCTGGATCCAAGACTTACTCGCCGCTTATACTCATCTGCAACTCAATATCGATACTCAAGTCATTTGGCATAATCGCCCCTTTGAAAGCATTATTAATCATGCTATTTCAGGGCAATATGATTTGATTGTTAAAGGCACCCATGCCCACGACAAACTCAAGGCGGTGATCTTCACTCCAACTGATTGGCATTTAATGCGTAAAGCCCCTGTGCCAGTGTTGATGGTGAAAGCCCATGACTGGCCAGCCGCGGGCAAAATCCTCTGTGCTGTGAATGTGGCAACCGAAGATACCGATCATCAAATGCTTAACGGTAAAATTATTGAGCATGCAAAAGATTTGGCGAAAAAGTTCTCTGCTGAAGTACATTTAGTTAATGGTTATCCCGGCACGCCAGTTAACTTAGCCATCGAGCTTCCTGACTTTGATGCCCAGTCATACAACGAAACCATTCGCATGCAGCATGAGCAGCGCGTGAGTTATCTTGCGAGCGCTTATGATATTAATCCAAGTCATTGCCATGTAAAAGAAGGTTTACCAGAGGATGTGATCCCTGAACTGGCTGAAAAACTTGATGCTGAATTGGTGATCCTAGGGACTGTCGGTCGTACCGGATTTTCAGCAGCACTGATAGGCAATACCGCTGAACATGTTATCGATAGCATCAACTGCGATTTATTGGCTATAAAGCCCGACGGTTATAAATCACCGTTAGAAGAAGCCTAAGCAATACGCGGCTCTTTACCCCGCCAAAGATAGCTGGAATAATACGCGCCCTGAAACTGTGTTACTGGGCGCTTTTTTATGCTTGAAGCTATATCTGAAGTTACGGTAAATCCTATGCCGGAAGAATTATCAAAAAAACAAACTACCCGTCTGAATAAATTACAGAAGCGGCTTCGTCGTGAAGTGGGTAGCGCGATTGCCGATTACAATATGATTGAAGATGGCGATAAGATCATGTGCTGCCTCAGTGGCGGTAAAGACAGCTACGCCATGCTCGATATTTTGATGAATCTGCAGCAACGCGCGCCCATTCAGTTTGAAATCATTGCGGTTAATTTAGATCAGAAGCAACCAGGCTTCCCTGAACATGTATTGCCTGCCTATCTCGATAAGCTCAATGTGCCTTATCACATCCTCGAGAAAGATACTTACTCGATAGTGAAAGACAAAATCCCTGAAGGTAAAACCACCTGCTCCTTGTGCTCTCGCCTGCGCCGCGGCACGCTTTATGGCTTTGCTCAGCGTATCGGCGCCACTAAAATCGCCCTAGGCCATCACAGGGATGACATTATCGAGACCTTGTTCTTAAATATGTTCTTTGGCGGTAAGATGAAAGCAATGCCGCCAAAGCTGCTGTCGGATGATGGCGCTAATATCGTCATACGTCCCCTAGCCTATTGTCGCGAGAAAGATCTCGAAGAATATGCCAGCTTAAAAGAATTTCCAATCATTCCATGCAACTTGTGTGGCTCACAGGAAAACTTAAAGCGCGCCGCAGTCAAAGACATGCTAAATCAATGGGATAAACAATACCCAGGCCGCATTGAAACGATTTTCACCGCCATGCAAAACACCGCACCATCACAGGGTGTTGACCGTGAACAGTTCGACTTTGTGTCTCTAACACGTGACCCAGATGCGCCTATGCGTGGTGATGTTGCTGAAGCCAATCTACCTGCATTCGATTTTCTTGATATCGCCAATAGCGGTCGTATCGATTTGGATGCAGCAAAACGCATTGATATTGTTAACACTTACGAAGTCTAACTTAGACTGAATTTAGCGCCTATTCAGTAAGAGAAGTTAACGCAACGAAAGTAAACAAGATAAATTAACACAACAAAAATGCCCACTTAATGTGGGCATTTTTATGGCTACAGAATAAGTTTATCTTTGAGCCAGCGCTTCTGAATCGCTTATCTCAAGACACCTATTCAAGATACAAAGATGATTACTTCACCCAAGGACTCAACACTAATGGCTGGGCACTGAAGCTGAGCGTGGTGATGCTTTCAAGTTCATTAGCGGCTAATTTATAACTGCCTTTTATCGCTTTTTCACGGCCATTAAGGCGTACATAGACTTCTTGTTCAGGTGAGAATTCAAAGTTTAAGCCAGTAATGGATTCCCTAAAATAACGCATCGGGAAGCCTTGCATAGCACCGAGCAGCGTGTCCATCTCAGTCATGATTTGTTGTAAGCGCGTTTTATCGTACTCGGCTAATGTCTGTTTTGCTCTAACTTGCATTGCAATACCACATCCCTCAGCGCTGCCAGCGAAATGCAGATTAACCAAGGCTCGCTGATCTTTTAAATCATCATCTAAGGGAATGAATAACCGCTGAGCATCAGTATACGTCAGTGGCGTTGAGGTTTTTTCACTGGAAATAGAACCACTTTGGATCAAACAATTCTTTTGCATTGGAACACTAAAAGCCACTTCCACGAGTTGATAACCGCCTTTATTGACTTGTTTTAACCTATCATAAAAGCCTTTATATTCAAGGGATACAGTTTCTGCAGCGGCGCTAGTTGCCAAAAAAAACAGGCTACTAAACAACAGTTTTTTATACATCGACATTCACCAAATATTTTTCATTATGACGTAACATATCAAGCAGCTCATCAATATAAGCTTCTTGTCTTTCAGAATAATTCACTAAACCGTAAATCAATTGATCCGCTGTTGGCTCTAGCTCCTGTGAACGTAAATCTGCTCGAATAGAGCGAAATAACGCATAGGCAGTATTAGAATTTAAATTACGCATATAGGATGAAACCGATTCATCGACCGATGAAAACACTTTTACCTCATGACTTTTACCCGAACCACGTGAAGACGGCACTATGCCGCAGCCAGAAGTAAAACACCATTCACCAAAAAAGTTAAAACCTTCTCTGGCAAAACGTGAACTCCCCCAACCCGATTCATTCGCGGCTTGAATTAACACCATAGATTCCGGCACGATATCTACACGTTTAAGTAAGCTTGCTAATGACTTAGCATCTACGTTACGCGCCGCATATTGGTATTTATCAAATAACGCATTGATCTGCGCTAATTCAGTATCAGATAAACTCTTACCATTATCGACTAAGGCAAGCATCTCATTGATAAAGCCACGCTCCATCAAGATAATGGCATTCTGTTGCTGAACAATCGGCCGCAGGAAATCAAAAAAAGCTTTCTTCTTTTCGGTAATGTCGCTGATCGCTGAAAAGTCAGGGACTTGCGTAACAGGATCGACATCGCTAACGAATTGGGGCGCAATAGCGGATGAGTCATTCGAGTGAGGAATGATCCAAACTCGTAATGCAAAAATCGCCACTATGACCATGGCTAATGCCAATGTAAACGAACCGATTCTACCCGTTTTCAATCATTCACCTTAGGTGTAACGCCCTTATTGGGCAAATAAAGGCCGGATTATAAGCTATTTGTCAGATTTCACGAAATTTGCCCATCATCATGATCACGAACTCAGGTACAATATTACGCCTGAGGCACCATTATCGAGTCGAGCTTGCTATTACGCCGTCATTTATAGATGCAAGCATTTGACTGAGTATTTATACTAAGGTTCCTTAGCGTTATCACCATTGCACAACGGCTCATGAGTCATCCCGCTTATAGCGACAATGGATGGCTATGACATTAAATTTTCGGGTATTCAGGAAGGAAAAACCCAGATGCAGCATTTGATGTTAAATCAATTTGAACGTGTCGTCGCCATCGGCGGAGGCCATGGTTTAGGCCGAGTATTATCCTCGCTCGATTTTTTAGGCAACCGCCTTACAGGGATTGTCGCTACCACTGATAATGGCGGTTCTACTGGTCGACTGAGAGCCGAACAAGACTGCATTGCTTGGGGTGATTTACGTAACTGCTTATCCCATTTAGCTAATCGTCCTTCCGTTGGCTCGCAATTGTTCGAATACCGTTTCCAAGGTGCCACTGAACTCAGTGGCCATAATTTAGGTAATTTAATCTTACTGGCTCTTGATCAACTCTGCGTTCGTCCATTAGAAGCGGTTAATCTCATCCGTAACTTACTTAAGATAGAAACCCAACTTATTCCCATGTCAGAGCAGCCCACTCACTTAGTGGCCCTGCAAGCCTGTGGTAGTAAAGTCTTTGGGGAGATTAATGTTGACAGTATGAATGAGGCTCCTATTGCACTCTGCCTTGAACCACAGGTCGATGCCACCTTTGAAGCCTGTGAAGCTGTTCGTCAGGCAGACTTGGTCATCTTAGGCCCTGGAAGTTTTTTAACCAGTATCATGCCACCGCTGCTGTTACCTAAATTTGCCAAAAGTCTTGCAGCAACTAAAGCGCAGGTGATCTTTATCGACAACCTTGCCGAAGAGGCCTCACCCGCGGGTCGGTTTAGCATTGAGCAACGTATCGCTTGGTGTCACCAAGTGATTGGCAAGCCCATTATTCACAAAGTACTTCGCCACGGTGAACAAACGCGTTTAGGGCCACTGATTAACTATTTTCCGTTGAAGAATCGCCATAATCCAAACTTGCATGATCAAGCGAACCTATTAGATGCATTAAGCGCCCTGCTGCGACTCAATGATCTCACTCAACAACCGCTTGCCTGCTAACGCTTACCTGTTAATCATTCAATCAAAATAATAAAGGACAGCAAGTGCTGTCCTTTATATTGTAAAGCTAAAAGGAATGTCCCTTTAGTCTGTCTATAAGGCTGCAATAACCATTACAACACTTGTGCTATGGCTTTACAGATAACAGGCATATTCGTCTTAGTCATGCCTGCAACGCTAATGCGTCCAGAGCCGACAATATAAACACCAAATTCGTCTTTCAAACGTGCCACTTGGGCTTTGTTTAAACCTGAGAAACTGAACATGCCATTTTGGCGAGAAATAAAACTGAAGTCCTGAGTCACGCCCTCAGCCTTTAAGCTATCAACAAACAGAGTACGCATTTCGGCGATACGTTCACGCATCTCTTTGACTTCCTGCACCCACATGGCTTTCAGAGCTGCATCATTTAATATCGTGCTGACGATCAGTGCGCCGTGGGCTGGCGGATTAGAATAGTTGGCGCGTATGGTACGTTTCACTTGGCTAAAAGCACGTACGGCAGCATCAGCATCTTCAGCCACCACAGTCACGGCGCCAATACGCTCGTTGTATAGACCAAAGTTTTTAGAGAAAGAGTTAGCGACCAGTAACTCAGACACTTTAGACGCGACTAAACGCAGACCTGCCGCATCTTCTTCAATGCCAGCACCAAAACCTTGATAAGCAAAGTCAAACAGTGGCACGAGTTTCTTATCAGCACACAATTGAGCAACAAGTTCCCATTGCGCCAACGTTAAATCGATACCCGTTGGGTTATGGCAGCAACCGTGTAGCAGCACGACATCACCCGCATTGGCGTGAGACAAGTCAGTCATCATGGTATCGAAATCGATGTCATGGGCTTCTGCTTTGTAATAACCGTACTCTTTAACCGTTAAACCCGCCGTTTCAAAAATATTTTGATGGTTGGCCCACGTTGGATTGCTCACCCAAATCGTGTGCGAATCGGTATTACGCAGTAAAAACTCAGCAGCAATACGCAGTGCTCCTGTCCCACCAGGAGCTTGCGCTGTGGCAGCACGGCCAGAAGAAATTAATGCACTGCCTTCGCCGAACAACAAGGTTTGTACTACACGGTTATAAGCTTGAACGCCTTCAATGCCTAAGTAGTTTTTGGTCTTCTCTTGCTCAAGTAAAATGGCCTCGGCTTTTTTCACTGAAGCCAGAACGGGAGTCTGTCCTGCCTCATCCTTATAAATGCCAACACCAAGATTAACTTTATCCTGACGCGGATCAGCTTTAAAGGTATCGGTTAAACCAAGAATTGGATCAGCGGGTGCGAGTAATACTTGAGAGAAAATCATGACTACGTATCCTAATATGCGCGTGTAGGGGAAATTTCGGCTTATTTATACCACTGTCTTTAAGGGGGTAATAGCGACTTAAGTCCCTTCTTAGGGAAATTATTACACTATTGTCGATTCAACAATAAAAAGTACATTTTATTACGCAATTATTAGCCAAATAGTGACATTACTTAAATAAAGCGATTTACAACATCTAGATCACAAAATCACTCAGTTTTGTATTGTAGAAAAGAAACAGGTCAGAAGTCGCAATACTGAATGAGTAAAATAGTGGGCTTTGGCCTAACCAATCTATAGCTGTAGTGATACTAGATTAAGAATCATGAAATGTGGGTGTAGAAGTTATAAAGCAAAAAAGCCCTGACATCAGTCAGGGCTTTTCTGTTTTTTGGTACCCGAGGCCAGACTTGAACTGGCACGCTGTTACCAGCGAGGGATTTTAAATCCCTTGTGTCTACCGATTCCACCACTCGGGCAAACTCTTTATATTAACGACGGGAATCGTGTCATTAATACTTTAATCTATGGAGGCGCGACCCGGAGTCGAACCGAGATCGACGGATTTGCAATCCGCAGCATAGCCATTCTGCCATCGCGCCCAAACTGCCAAATTTATTAAAATTTGGAGCGACATATCGGGTTCGAACCGATGACCTATACCTTGGCAAGGTATCGCTCTACCAACTGAGCTAATGTCGCCTATCATTGCGCTTAATCATTTGAACTCATGCTCGGCATGCTTTCCCCTGACTGCGGATTGGCATTCTACCGATTTAGACCTCAGAGTCAATCAACAATTTTTAAAAAATGATCTAAGCCGCATCGTTTGCCCAATAAACCGCCACACCTCAGTAAAGTTGATGTTTCATTCATCAATTTAGGCTTTGTACCGATACTGATGCCGATGCTACCGCTAATTAAACGCGGCAGATAAACAGGGGATCATGGTGAGTTATGGAGTCGAGTCCAATAAAATTGTAGAAGTATAGAAAAACAAAAGCGCCCTATTGGGCGCTTTATTCAAAGGTTAGGCAAACTCATTAATCACGCGAGCAAAACCTAGGTGGGCAATTTACGCAGGTAGAGATAGCGTCGTTAAACCTAACATAGTTTGCATTACGCCAACCACTTGGCAACTGTAACCAAATTCGTTGTCATACCATACATAAAGAATGGCACGCTTGCCTTCTGCAATAGTCGCTTGTGAATCAACCACACCCGCGTAGCGAGAACCCACTAAATCGCTCGATACAATCTCAGTAGAGTCTGTGTAGTCAATTTGATTTTGCAGTGGTGATTGTAGCGCCGTATCTTTCAGATACTCGTTAAGCTCATCTTTACTGGTCTCAGCATTCAGGTTCATGCTGATGATCGCCATAGAGACGTTAGGCGTCGGCACACGAATCGCGTTACCAGTTAACTTACCAGCTAATGCAGGTAAAGCTTTAGCAACCGCTTTTGCTGCACCCGTTTCAGTGATCACCATGTTTAATGGTGCACTACGGCCACGACGGTCTGCGGTATGATAGTTATCAATCAGGTTTTGATCGTTGGTATAAGAATGAATCGTTTCAACGTGACCATTCTCGATACCATATTTATCATTCACAGCTTTCAGTACTGGCGTAATAGCATTGGTGGTACAACTCGCCGCAGAAACGATAATGTCTTCAGGGGTAATATCGCCTTCGTTCACACCGTAAACGATGTTCTTAATCGCGCCTTTTGCAGGAGCAGTCAGTAATACTTTGCTGGCACCTGGACTCTTAAGGTGTAAACCAAGACCCGCTTCATCTTTCCAAATACCTGTATTATCAACAATCAATGCATCATTGATGTCGTATTTAGTGTAATCCACTTCGTCGGGTGAATTAGCATAGATCACTTGGATATAAGTGCCATTGGCTATGATGGCGTTGTTCTCTTCGTCAACTTCAACAGAGCCATTGAAAGGACCATGGACTGAGTCACGACGCAGTAAACTCGCGCGTTTTTCTAAATCGCCTTTCTTACCGCCACGTAAAACGATAGCGCGTAACCTTAACTTATTGCTGCGACCTGTGCGTTCAATCAACAAGCGTGCCAATAAGCGACCGATACGGCCAAAACCATAAAGCACGACGTCACGCGGTGCGACATCATCGGCATGGTCGATAGCATCGGCCAATTCTTTTGCCATATAGCTTTCAATTTCGCTGACATCAGTATGGTCGCGCCAGTAATTGACAGCGAGTTTACCAATATCCACTTTACATTGTTTAACTGCGAGTTTGCTCAAAGCTTGAACGAAGGGGAAACTCTCGCGTAAACGTAATTTTTCACCGACATGACGACGAACTAAACGGTGCGCTTTAATGATTTCAATCGTAGAAGCATTGAGTAACGGCTTGCCATAGACCACGACTTCAACGCCTTGGTTACGGTACAACTTGCCTAACAAAGGCTGCATCGCCTCTGCCATTTCAAAACGTTCTTGCCAACTTTGTAGGTGTTTATCAGCGCTCATTTACAGATCCTTTATCTCACTTTTCAATAAAATGTACTGAAAGGTTTGAGTAACATGACGAAAAGACCAATAATCTAATGCGGGTTTTAGGGAAAACCCTGTTTTGGTCGGCGCCATTGTAATGAAAGTCGCGCTTTGTTGCCAGTAAGATATTTTCTGTAAATCTGTAATTTTATTAGAAAAATTATCGTTTGGAGAGTGTTTTGAGACAAAATCTAGTAATAATTACATCATTTACCTTAGGGATGAGCTTTTTCGGTCTTTTCGGTTGTGATAATGACCGAAATATCTCAGCGATTTGTAAAAATAATCCTGAAATTTGTGCCGATTTGCATAAGGACAGCTGGTGTTTGACTGAAAAGACCAAACTTATCCAAAACCGCTACAAGTTAAAAGACAACGAAAACCTCACTGGTAAGCAGCTCTACTCACAATTAACCTACCTTGAGGATTACAGCCGTTGCATTGAACTCGCCTCTGGCGTTCAGCATATCATCCACACCAATCGCACAGCTGATAGAGCCAGAGCCTTTAGACTAAGCACTCAAAATTTAAGTTTACTACAAGATCAAACCCGTGAACGGCAAGACCCTTTTATGTCCTATTACCAATGGACTCGCTTTGGCGATACCGCAGCGTTAAATAGATTATTAGAACAGGAAAACGCCGGCGAAGTGACTGACCCCTTTCTACTTGCCCAAGTCGCAACCTATTACAGCAATCGAAATGCCATCAAAGCGCAACAACTCTATCTTAAAGTCTTTGCGGAGATCCATTACGATGATTTCGACGTTAACTGGTTACTTGGGCTCGCATCTGCCTATCGCCAGCAACAAGTTTTAGATAAATCCTATATGCTGACGAAAGCAAATTTACTACTTACGCAGCAGAAGTATTCTGAGGAAAAAATGCTAGCCTTGCTCGGTGGCAATAAAACGCTGGCGACTGAACTCGATCTAAAAGCCCAAGCCCTTATCGATGTGCTAAAAAAGGGCACTTATTCTATGAGTCCAGTAAGACAATGGCTTGATCCTCAAGCGGTTGCCCAAGCGCCAACTGAAACCGAAGCAGTGCCGCCTGCGCCTGTCGAAAAAGTAAACTAAGCAACTGATGGCAAAATGTTTGCCATCTTGTAATTTTTTACCCAATTAACGCGTGAAAAATGGCGATTTCGCGACCGATGTAAAAAAAATACCTAATTTGTTAATCAAGACAGCGGTAAAATGCCGATTTAACTTGACGATAGCTGTCAGTTTGGTAATTTTACTACCAGTTGAATTTTATAATCACCAGAGGGATATGAGATGACTATCCGTGTAGCAATAAATGGCTATGGCCGTATCGGTAGAAACGTATTACGCGCCTTGTACGAAAGCGAAAAAGCTTACCCAATCAAGATTGTCGCTATTAATGATTTAGGCGATGCTTCAATCAACGCTCACCTGACAAAATACGATTCTGTTCACGGTCGTTTCAATGCCAAAGTTGACCATGATGCCGAAGCTATTTATGTGAATGGCGATAAGATCCTCACTTTCCAAGAACGTGATCCTGCAAAACTGCCATGGGCAGAGTTGCAAGTTGACGTGGTTTTCGAATGTACCGGTATCTTCACTTCTAAAGAAACCGTTCAACCACATTTAACCGCTGGCGCGAAGAAAGTGATTATTTCTGCTCCAGGTAAAAATGTGGATGCCACAGTTGTTTACGGTGTGAACAACAACGTGCTGACGTCAGACATGACAGTGATTTCAAATGCTTCTTGTACGACTAACTGTTTAGCCCCTTTTGCTAAGCCGTTAAATGACGAGATTGGTATCGAATCAGGCCTGATGACCACCATTCACGCTTATACCAACGATCAACGTTTATCTGACGTGTACCATACAGATTTACGTCGTGCCCGTGCTGCGGCACTGTCAATGATCCCAACTAAAACTGGCGCAGCTGCTGCTGTAGGTTTGGTTGTACCTGAATTACAAGGTAAATTCGACGGTTTAGCGGTTCGTGTACCTACAGTTAACGTATCACTCGTGGATTTATCTTTCATCGCTGCCCGTGACACGACAGTTGAAGAAGTGAATGCCATTATCGAACGCGCTGCCAGCGTTGCGCCATTGAGCGAAGTGTTAGCGGTAAACAAAGAGCCATTGGTGTCTATCGACTTTAACCACAATGCGTTTTCTTCAAACTTTGACGCAACTCAAACCCGTGTAAACGGTCGTTTAGTGAAAGTGATGTCTTGGTATGATAACGAGTGGGGATTCAGTAACCGTATGTTAGATAACGCGGTTGCACTGATGAACGCAAAGTAATCTAGTCACTAGATTCCGCGTTACTCAATTAAGCCTCGCATTTGCGGGGCTTTTTATTGCCTTAGTTTTAATAAAAACAACAGGCATAAAAAATCCCCACACTA